>JBDTVL010000008.1:0-13920 GCA_040007215.1 Flavitalea sp. | reverse complement strand
TTTCCGGGGATCTCTTATACCGAGATACCACCGCTGTTCAATATTCCTGGACTTTCAGCGATGGCGAATCCTCCTTGCTTAAGGACCCGGTCAAAATTTTCAGGTCCACCGGCAGTTTTGTGGTGACGCTTGATACACATATCCCTTATGGCTGCAGCTATAGCCTGTCAATGCCCGTGCATGTGGTTCCTCCGCCAGTCGTTAACCCAATGGCGGACCAGGTTATCGCCGTAGGCTCAGGCGTAACGCTGCCCGCCACTTATACCGGAAATGTTACCGGCTTTAACTGGGAACCCGATAAAAATCTCGACTGCAGCGACTGTCCCAATCCTGTTGCAAGCCCTGCAAGCAATACCATTTACAAGGTAACGGCAACAGATAATTTCGGATGCACGGCAACCGGAGAGGTAACGGTGATGGTTATCTGCAACGATAAAAACTTTTTTATTCCCAATACTTTTTCCCCGAATAATGACGGGGTCAATGATTATTTTTATCCGAGGGGATCGGGTATTTTAAGGATACAGTCGCTCCGGATTTTTAACCGCTGGGGGGAGCAGGTATTTGAAAAAAGAAATTTCGCGCCCAATAATGCAACATCTGGATGGGACGGCTCCTTTAAAGGCAAGCCCGCGATCTCAGATGTTTATATTTATACAATTGAAGTAATTTGTGAAAATGCACAGGTAATCCCTTTCCAGGGAAACATCATGCTGCTAAGGTAATCATGGCAATGATCAAAAAAGATATGGCAGATATGCGCGTTAGGATCGTAAAAAAATATGGACTTCTGCTGGTCTGCTGGATGTCATGTGCAACTGCATTCCCGCAGGATATCCATTTTTCTCAATTCTTTGAAGCGCCCCTGTTAAGAAATCCTTCACTGGCAGGGATCTTTACCGGCGATGTGCGTGTACAGGGCGTTTACCGCGATCAATGGAACAGCGTTACCAATGCTTACCGCACGGGTTCTTTAAATGCCGAATACAAAATGCCAGTAGGAAAGGGCGACGATTTCATGACTCCAGGCATACAGGCGGTATTTGATAAAGCGGGAACCGTAGGACTTGCCACTAACCAGTTTTTGCCGGCTCTGAATTACCACAAATCGCTAAGCGCCACTAAAGTGATGTACCTATCGCTGGGTTTTATGGGCGGCATTATACAGAAAAGTATTGATGTTTCAAAGATGACCACCGACCAGCAATACCTTGGCAGCTTCAACCCCACTCTCGCCACAGGAGAAACCATTACCGTTCCCAATTATACCACCTGGGATGGAGGTATCGGCATGAGCTTTAATACTTCCTTCGGCCCCAACGAATCCAACAGCCTGTTTGCCGGCGTGGCGGCTCACCATCTAAATAGGCCCAAAAATTCTTTTTACCGGAACGTAAATATTGAGCTTAGTCCAAAATATGTTTTCTCCACCGGTATCAAATTAAGGATGGATGATTATTCTTCTTTCATTATACAGGCTGATCATTCCAAACAGGGCAGTTTTAATGAAACTATTGCCGGCGTTATGTATTCCTATAACCTTGGAATAGATCCTGAAAATG
Source organism: Flavitalea sp. (assembly GCA_040007215.1). GTDB lineage: Bacteria > Bacteroidota > Bacteroidia > Chitinophagales > Chitinophagaceae > Flavitalea. The sequence continues at coordinate 12,358 of JBDTVL010000008.1, read as the reverse complement.
CGTTGTATACTGTTTCGGGAGGGGCCATCCTGAGATGGAAAGATGCCCTGGCGCCCATAATAAAAATAGAAAAACACCCGGTTTCCATCGCCATCAGCTACGATGTTAACGTATCACAGCTCAAAACAGCCAGCCAGGGAAGAGGCGGGTTTGAGTTATCGGTGGCTTATATTGGCTTCCTGGACCGTGGCAACAGCAGCAGGGACAAGGTATTATGCCCTAAATTTTAATTTTTGGGCAGTCCACAATAAAAAATTAACTATAATTCAGGAACGAAGCGGGCCTTTTTAACTTCAGCTATTGTAAATTTGGATAAAAGGGAATATCTTGATCACTAAATGTAAAATATCATCGCCAATGAGGATTTTTTACGCATCCATTATCCTTTTACTCTCTCTTCAAGTGAAAAGCCAGGACCGCTTAACGCCGTTGACTGAAAGAGATGCTATTACCCGTATCATCAAGTTTTATCCCAACCCTGCAACTTCCATCATCAATTTCGATTTTCAAAAAGATTACGATAGAAGCTATAATTTCCAGATATTTAATTTCCTCGGAAAAAAAGTATTTGAACTTAATAATGTTACCCCAAAAACTATTGTGAACCTGAATGATTTCTATCGAGGCATCTACATCTTCCAGTTGCGCGACAAGAACAAAAAGATCGTTGATTCAGGTAAGTTCCAGGTATCTAAGTAAGCCTGATATTCCTCCAGTTTTTTAATTCCCTGCAAATTCTGGCAAGCTCAGTTTCATTAGTCAGCTATGCAATGATCCTGCTCCTTACGTTTATCATTATACGCAATGAGCGAACGCTTTTATAATACCTGTACTATTAAAAATTTCAAATAATGGGTATTTTCCCAGCCTGGTATTACCGGGTGATCGGCCGACTGCGTATTGTAAACCACCTGGCGTATGGTGCGTTTGGCATCTTTTGCCGCCATCCGGATGGTATTGATGAACAGTTCGGGCGAAACCAGGTTAGTACAACTGGAAGTGATTAAAAACCCTCCTGGCCTGACAAGCTTCATACCCCGGAGATTGATCTCCTTATAACCGGTCACTGCCTTTTCCACCTGCTGCCTTGATTTGGTGAAAGAAGGCGGATCGAGCATCACCACATCAAATTTTCGACCATCCTTCGACCACTGCTTCAGAATATCAAAGGCATTCACGCATTCAAATTGGCATTTTTTTTCATACCCATTCAAACGGGCGTTACGTGTAGCCTGTTCAACGGCATTGGCCGAGATATCTAGTCCTAATACCGACTTTGCGCCATAATGCGCTGCATGCACCTCAAAAGACCCTGTGTAGGTGAATGCACCCAGCACTTCTGCATCCTTTACCACCTGGGCAATAGCGCGCCGGTTGTCCTGCTGATCCAGAAAATAACCAGTTTTCTGGCCATTTTCGAGATCAACCTCGAAACGCAGGCCATTTTCAGTGATTTCTATCTTTGTACCGAAGGGAGCCGATAAAAATCCTTTTTGAAGAGGTAAACCTTCCAGTTCCCGAACAGGCACATCATTCCGTTCATAGATTCCTTTAGGGTTGAATAGCTGTTCCAGGGCCTTTACTATTGCAGGTTTCCAGGCATCAATACCCAGCGCCAGGGTCTGGATAACGAGGTAGTCATTAAATTTGTCAATGATCAGTTGGGGTAGTCCGTCGGCTTCGCCAAATACCAGCCGGCAGTTCTCTTCGTAACCCAGTTTTTTCCGGTATTCCCAGGCTTCCGTTAACCGTTTCAGAAAAAAAGCTTCATCAACCTGTTCATTCTTATTGCGGGTAAGTATCCGGGCCACTACCTGCGATTTGGAGTTAACATATGCTTTACCCACAAATTTCTTGTCGGCCGCGTACACTTCCATGATGGTTCCATCAAAGCGGGCCTCCGGAACCTGCGCTACTTCATTGGCATAAATCCAGGGGTGTCCGTCCACTACCCTGTCACTGATATTTCTTTTAAGAACAATAGCTGTCATACGGACAAAAATAGGAAGACAATTTGACCTCAAAATCTCATTGGCAGCATTATTGTCAAGCTTACCTTTACGATCAATTTTAAAGTATGGAGGAAAATAGCATGCATGAAAGTGAAAACAGGGCAGATTTCAGCGAATCGACTGAAAATATTGCCGATCTAACACCAGAGAATGAGCCTGTTGCAGACAATAAGGCTGATAATGAGCTAAAAAAACTTCAGCAGGAAATAACGGATTTGAAAGATAAATATCTCCGGCAGGCGGCTGATTTCGACAATTTCAGGAAAAGAACTGCCAAAGAAAGGCTGGAACTGATCCAGACTGCTGGCCGCGACGTCATTTCGTCGCTTCTTGAAGTGGTGGATGACTGCAACAGGGCAGAAAAGCAACTTCAGAATGGCGGCGAAAGCGCTTCTATCAAAGAAGGCATTCTGCTTGTATTTAATAAATTGAGGGCTGTTCTGCAGGCCAGGGGTTTAAAACCGATGGAAACCATTGGTAAGGACTTCGATCCTGATCACCATGAGGCCATAACAGAAATACCTGCGCCCACTTCACAAGGAGTAGGGAAAGTAATTGATGAGGTTGAAAAAGGGTATTATCTTAACGATAAAATCATCAGGTTTGCCAAAGTTGTGGTAGGAAAATAACTGTATAAAATAGCACATGTCAAAACGCGATTATTACGAAATTCTTGGCGTGGCCAAAAGCGCTACTGCCGACGAAATAAAAAAGGCCTACCGGAAGGTGGCCATGCAATTTCATCCCGACCGTAATCCCGGCGATAAAGCCGCTGAAGAAAAATTTAAAGAAGCTGCGGAAGCTTATGAAGTAGTCAGCGATTCCGATAAAAAAGCACAGTACGATCGTTTTGGTCATGCCGGCGTTAGCGGCAATGGACGAGGCGGCGGAGGCCAGGCGTCGAATATGGAAGATATCTTCAGCCAGTTCGGCGACATTTTCGGAGAAGATGTTTTTGGAAGTTTTTTTGGCGGCGGAGGCGGTGGTGGAAGACGCGGCGGTCAGCGGAACAGGGGTGTAAGAGGAAGTAATCTTCGTGTGAAGATCAAACTGAATTATGAAGAGATCGCCAAAGGCGTTACCAAACAGATAAAGGTTAAGAAATATGTTCTCTGCACCACCTGCAATGGCAATGGCGCCAAAGATAAAAGCAGTATCCAGACCTGCGGAACCTGCGGTGGAAGCGGCCAGGTAAGAAAAGTTAGCAATACTTTCCTGGGACAGATGCAAACTGTTACTACCTGCCCAACGTGTAACGGCGAAGGAACTTCCATCACGCATAAATGTTCCGCCTGTAAAGGAGAGGGAAGGGTTTATGGTGAAGAAACCGTGACCATCGATATCCCGGCAGGCGTTCAGGAAGGCATGCAGTTAAGCGTGGGAGGAAGAGGAAATGCCGGCGAGCGCGGAGGACCTAATGGCGATCTGCTTATACTGATAGAAGAAGAACCACACAAAGAGCTGCACCGGGATGGCGTAAATGTTGCGCACGAATTATATATTTCTTTTACGGATGCTGTATTCGGCACCCAGGTTGAAGTGCCTACAATAGATGGGCGCGCCAAAATAAAAGTTCCACCCGGTACACAGGGTGGCCGGATATTCAGGCTAAAAGGAAAAGGATTTCCGGCAGTGAATGCTTATGAAAGAGGCGATCAGTTGATCTCCGTAAACGTATGGACGCCGCAGCATCTTTCTGCGGAAGAAAAAGCAAATCTCGAAAAGATGAGCGCTTCGCCAAATTTTCAACCGCAGCCGGAAAAATCTGATAAAAGCTTTTTTGACAAGGTAAGAGAGATGTTCAGCTAATCTTCTTTTCTCTTTTTTCTCTTTGTGCGGGAATAAATCTTCTTTGCCTTTTCTATGATGGAAATAAATTCCTTCTGAACGGGATCGGCATGATCATACGATTCATTGGCCAGTATAATAACCTCATTCCAGCTTAGTTTGCGCGTGTACGCCGACTCTTTCAATAAGGAAGCAAACATCGTAACCGAAGTGGCAAAGCGGTAGCAGGGCTGCAGTTCATTAAACTCTACATAATTGTAAGGCGCATGATACACGGAGATGCGCTTAGCGGAATCGGCAGGAAGGCGGTAATGCACTTCCACTTTTGCTGCATCATCTTTGACAAAAGACATCGGAGAAAGCGCGTCCGAGGCAGGAGTCAGTTCAAACATCACCGTCAGCGAATGACCCGAGCCCACTTCGCCGCCTTCAATTTCTGAAATAGAATCAGTAAGCGCTTTTAATTTATTATCGTAACCGATAAGGCGATAGTCTTTAATATAGTTAGGATTGAACCTCACCGTAAGGTAAGCGTCATCGGCAACCGTATATAATGTTTGGGTAAGTTCTTTAACCAGCACTTTCTCCGCTTCCATTTCATTATCGAGATAAGAGAAATTTCCATTGCCTTTTTTAGCCAGCACCTCCAGTTTTGAATCTTTATAATTACCCATACCTACTCCCAGGCAGGTAAGATAGATACCCGACTCCTGGTGTTTGGTGATGAGTTTATCCAGCTCATCTTCCGAGTTCTGTCCAACATTAAAATCTCCATCAGTAGCCAGGATAACCCTGTTGTTACCGCCTTTTATAAACTGACTTTTAGCCACCCGGTATGCCGACAGTATGCCCGACTGACCAGGGGTAGCGCCTCCAGGGTTAAGGTCTTCAATCGATTTGCGGATCTTCTGCTTTTCTTTTCCGGAAGTGGGCGTTAACCAAACCCCTACCGAACTTCCGTATACAACGATAGAGATGGTATCTTTTTCCCGGAGGTTATCGACCAGTAATTTAAACGCCGATTTCAATAACGGCAACCGATTGGGCATATCCATCGATCCGGAAATATCTATAAGAAAAACAAGATTACTCGCAGGCACTTTATCGGGATCTATTTTCCTGGCGCAAACATTCAGGAACAGCAATTGGTTGGACGGGTTCCAGGGACAATCGCTGATATGAGAATTAAAACCGAATACGCTATCGGCTAAAGGAGGCGTATATGCGAAATTAAAATAGTTAAGCAATTCTTCGGGTCTCACGGCATCGGGAGGAGCTTTGGTATCCATATTCAGGAACCGCCGCACATTACTGTAAGATGCCTTATCGATACGAATAGCAAATCCTGTTTCAGGATATTTCTTTGCTTCTACAAATTCATTTTCCAGTAGCGAGCTATAAGACTCTCCGGATAAGGACCAGTTTTCGCGATCCTGCAGTTTAAGATCCCTGGTAAAGGAAAGCAAACGATTCTTCTGCAAATTCACCGAAGCATATAGCGGCTTAAGAATAAAAGACTGGAATTTTGAGGCATCCACCGTCATGGAAAGCGGCTGGTATCCATCCATGGAAAGCGTGATGGAATCTGTCTGATTCGGCGTAATGATCCCAAACAAACCCGAACTTCCTGAATAATAAATATAACCAGAAGAGTGAAGAATTATTTTGGCATTGGCCAGCGGATTATTTCTTTCATCCTTGACTTCCCCACGCAGATAGGCCTGCGCGGAAACAACCGTCGCTAACAACATAAAGAATAATATGGATCCGGTTTTTTTCACAATGACAAGGCAATTTGTCGCCGTTTCAGGAATCGGTTTGCATATACGTAACTGCTTACTCAACCAATTTATATATCTCGGGAATATTTCTTCCCAATCCATCATAGTCAAGTCCATAACCCACAACAAATTTATCAGGGATGGTAAAACCCAGGTAATCGATTTTAACGGGAAATACGGTAGCTGCCGGTTTATGCAAAAGCGCCACGATCTTCAGGGAAGCCGGTTGCTGGTGATGCAACTGCGGAAGAAATTCAGTAAGCGTTTTTCCGGTATCCACGATATCTTCCACGATAATCACTTCTCTCCCGATAATATCATTGTCGAGACCTATTGCGGTGATCACATGTCCTGTTGACCTCGAGCCTTTATATGATGCAAGTTTGATAAAACAGATCTCTGCCTCTATGGTTAATCTTTTAAACAGATCCGCAGCAAAAATAAATGACCCGTTCAGAATAGCGATAAACAATGGCTTTTTATCGGCATAATCTTTATTCAGCCTATCGGCTATATCATCAATCCGGGATTGAATTTGTTCAGCGCTGAGGAATGCGTCAAATTGTTTATCATGCACCCGGATAACAGCCATAATTTAGTTTTTATAGATAACAAGCTGTTGACCCACTTTCACATCTGATCCATCCATCTTATTCCATTCCCTGATTTTGTCACGTTCAACGCCATATTTTTTGGAGATGCTGTAAAGCGTTTCGGTCGGCTGCACCACATGCAGCGTTGCGCGCTCTATTACCGGCTGCCCTTCTATAGCAGCCGTTTTATTCAGCGCCGCCACTTCTCCTCTGAGTAATGGCCTTGCCGCAGATTTCGATTTGAGGTACAGTTTCTCTCCATCGGCAGGTTCCATGTAGGGCTGCAATGAATTATATTCCAGCAGACTTTCAAGCCTTATGCCTTCAGCCTGACTTACATCATATTTGGATTCACCCGGAGCTACCACATGAAATTCACTCTTGCCTGTTTTCCTTTTTCTCTGCAGGTATACCAGTTGATCCTTTGGCAATACATCCTGTTCCTTCATATCATTAAACTCAAAAAGACGCTTCAGGGAAACATCATAATCTTTAGCCAATGATAAAAGCGTAGTTCCCTGTTTGGCAAAAACGACCTGGGTATTATTAACAGAGAATGTGCCTTCGGGATACACCACCGGAGCTACAGCAACCGTTTCAAGAGGCATGCGCAAACCAGAATCTGCCTGTTGTTTAGCCGCCTGTTCGCGGATCACCACGAGGGCATCCATAATAGCTTTATCCCTGGCGGAAATAGTATCTCTGCCAGGCTGACCGGGGAATGGAACCGGAACCGGAAGATCTTCAGGGGTGGCCACATTTTCTGTTCCTGGCGCCGTAGCCATCACTTCGTCTTCAGGCGACATTCTGCCCAGAGCTATCAGCGTATATTGCTCAAGGTTATAATCTTCTATTATTCTGATAATGATAGGCGCATAATTGGGATTGGTGGCATAACCTGCTTTTCGCAAGCCTATGGCCCATCCTTTATAATCGGTAGGATCAAGTTTAAAGAGAAAAGAGTAACGGTCGCTGCTCATCAAAAAATTGGAGTGATCCCGGTAGGAATCCATGGGCGAGTTATAACTTCTGAAACATTCGCCCTGTGAGTCGTCATCATGATATACTCTCTTTCCGGTCCAGGTGGGTTTGCATTTAATGCCAAAATGATTATTTGATTTAAGCACCAGCACGCTTTTCCCTGCGGAAGTTTCATGAATGCCCTGGGCCAGTTTCAGCGCTGCGGGTATGCCTGTACGTTGCATTTCCTGCATGGCAAGTCGCTTGTAGCGGCTGATATATTCAATGATATCTTCCGGCGGCTGGGCTTTGACCATCGCAAATTGTAATAGGGCTAACACAAGTACAAAAATTCTCATCAATAACTGTTTTATTCGTTCCTTCAGGCCGGCAGCATCTCATTTTTTCCTGATCAGCATTAATCCATCCCTGATGGTCAGTAATACCTGCTCTACCCGTTGGTCATTCAGAACGTAATCATTAAACTCTTTTATAGCCTTTGCGTTTTTTCCGCTCACCGGCTCTTCCAGTACCTGGCCATGAAACAATACATTATCGGCCAGAATAACGCCCCCGGTTTTTAGCCTGGGGAGGACCAATTGATAATAATCAAGATAGCCCGCCTTATCGGCATCTATAAAAACAAGGTCCCACTGCTCCTGCAGGGTTGGAATGATCTGTAACGCATTACCAACATGTAAAATTATCTTCTCCCTGTTAATTGACCTGTCAAAATTTGCCTTTGCTATAATGGCTTCCTCCTCTCTAACCTCAATGGTATGCAATTTCCCGCCGTCTTTCACTCCTTTAACAAGGCATAATGCGCTGTAGCCTGTAAAAGCCCCTATTTCCAAGACGTTTAAAGGCTGGCAGATCATGCTAAAGATTTCTAAAAATTTTCCCTGGAGATGACCGCTCATCATATGTGCATGCGCATGAAGGCTGTTTGTTTGCAGGGCCACTTCTTTCAGTAAATCATCTTCGGAGGAAGAATATCTCTCTGCGTAAGCCTGGACTATTGGACTAATGATCTCCATTTTTGCAAAGGTAATAAGAACCGGTCGGAGAAGGAGCGGCGCGGCCTTTGATTAAGCATATTGGCTAAAAATTAGGTTCTAATGGCCTTCTGGAATAGAATTGCAGCACATGATCGGCTACTTCTTCGGCCGTATCGGCCACTTTCAGCAGGTTCATGTCGTCGGAGGAGATGTTATTACAGGAATCTAGCATGGTGCCCTGCAGCCAGTTTAATAATCCGCCCCAGTAACTACTTCCTACCAAAATAAGCGGCACCTGGGCCATCTTCCCCGTCTGTATAAGCGTGGCCACTTCAAAAAATTCATCCATGGTGCCGAATCCGCCGGGCATCATGATAAAACCCTGCGAATATTTGGTGAACATGGTCTTTCTTACAAAGAAATATTCGAAATCGACGCTGCCATCACGGTCGATATAAGGATTGGAATGTTGCTCAAAAGGAAGATCAATATTCAATCCTACCGATTTACCGCCGCCCAGTTGCGCTCCTTTATTAGCGGCTTCCATAACGCCGGGGCCGCCGCCTGAAATAATACCAAAACCTTCTTCTGAAAGTCGTTTGGCTATATTCACAGAAAGCGTATAATAAGGATCGGAGGTTTGCGTGCGTGCAGAGCCGAAAATGGAAATACATGGACCCAATTTGGAAAGAGCTTCGAATCCTTCTACGAATTCGGCCATTATTTTGAATATCTGCCAGCTCGATTGCGCTTTTGATTCTGTCCACCTGCGCTGGCGCGACATTTTGATCGTATCGTTCATATGGTTTTCATTTAGGGTATTGGCTTCCTGAAGAAAGGTAAAACAGGTTAGCCTTATTTTGAAAACGAAATAAACCCGTTTTTAGTTTGCCGCCAGCGGTTTTTTTGAAATGGCCCGAAGACCAAGGAAGGTAAGCGCCCCATTATAGATCAGTACTTCATACCCTATTCTGAACGACCCGAAAACAGAATGAGAAAAATTTCTAAGCCCTGCAATAGCGGCCCCATCCAGCTTCAACTGTTTCTGGTACCAATCGATATTATTGACAAAATCAATTCCGAAAACCAGTATCGGCGCTAACAGGCAGATCCATAAAGAAAGCCTGTCGTTGATGGTTCTTTTGGTAAGAATGCCAAAGGCGAAAAGGCCAAGAAGCGGGCCGTAAGTGAATCCTGCCAGTTTCAAGATCACATCAATAATGGATTTATTATCCATCCATTTAAAGAAAAGAACAAACATCAGGAAAAGGAGGGCAAAACTAAAATGGACGATCAGCCTGATCCTTTTTCTTTTTTGTTCATTGAAATCTTCTCTTCTTTTTAAACCGATAATATCTATACAAAAAGAGGAAGTCAATGCGGTAAGCGCGCCATCAGCGCTCGGAAACAGCGCAGAGATAAGCCCGATGATAAAAATAATGGATAAGGCAGTGGGCATGTAATTGAGAGCCGCTGTTGGAAACAGGTCGTCGGGCGCTACTTTTATACCATGAGCTTCGGCAAACAGGATCAATAAACCACCGAGAAAAAGAAAAAGAAAATTTACGACCGCCATCGTGATACTGAAAGTTATCATGTTCTTCTGCGAGTCGCCAAGATTTTTAACGCTGATATTTTTCTGCATCATTTCCTGGTCGAGGCCGGTCATCGCTACGGTAATGAACATGCCTCCCAGTATATTTTTAATAAAATAAGACGAGCTGTTGGCATCCATATTGAAAACACGGGCAAGACCTCTTGAGCTTAATTCGCTTAATACACCGGAAGCAGGATAATCGATATGGTTGAGTATATATATGATACAGGCTACCAGGCCCACCAACATAAAAGTAGTTTGAAGGGTATCGGTAAACACGATCGTCTTTACGCCGCCTTCAAAAGTATAGAGCAGGATCATCAATAGGATAACAAAAGTGGTCCATTGGAAAGGGATGCCAAGGTCGCGCAGAATGAACTCGTGCAGGACATTGATAACGAGGTACAATCTTGCGGTGGCGCCGAGTATACGGGAGATAATAAAAAATAAGGCGCCTGTTTTATAAGAAACCATTCCGAAACGATGCTGCAGGTAATTATAAATAGACGTTAAGTTAAGCCTGTAATACAGCGGAAGCAATACATAGGCGATGATCATATAACCTGCCAGGTAACCGATCACCACCTGGAAATAAGCAAAACCCGCTCCGCCAACAGTTCCGGGCACAGATACAAAAGTTACCCCCGACAGCGAAGTGCCTATCATGCCAAAAGCTACCAGCATCCAGTTTGAATTGCGGTTGCCTATAAAAAATGAATCATTATTTGAATTGCGGGATGTATAATAAGCCACTACCAGTAAAACCAGGAAATAACCAATCACAAAAGCGAACAGCAGGGTAGACGACATACCTGAATATTGATTTATAATGACTCGTAACGTTTAGTTGCCAGAAATATTCTTCGCTGAAGATAATAAATTGCCGGTTAAGCGCTGAAGTTTGACCTACGTTGTCTTTTACCTTCAACATTTGGAGAATTCAATCAGATAACCTTACCTTAGAAATTTAAAATTCCTATACGGCACGATAATTTAAGCTATAGGTTGGCCAACAAATAATAACTAATGAAAATCCAGTCGGTAGCGGTGTTTTGCGGATCTAAAGAAGGAACAAATAAAATATTTGCCGCTCATGCCGCAGAATTAGGAAGGCTTATCGCGGCGCTTAACCTGAAACTTGTTTATGGCGGAGGCAAAAAAGGATTAATGGGCGTACTTGCTGAAGCTGCGCTTTTTAATAAAGGAAGGGTATTGGGCGTGATGCCGAAAATACTTACCGAAGGGGAACGCCAGCATGAAGGACTAACAGAACTGGCCATTGTACCGGATATGCATACGCGAAAAAAGATGATGTATGATATGAGTGATGCTGCGATTGTGCTGCCTGGGGGATTCGGAACGCTGGATGAACTTTTTGAAATGCTTACCTGGAACAAACTTAACATACACGATAAAAAGATTTTCGTGCTTAACTCGGGTGGATTTTATAATCACCTGCATAACCATATGAAAATGCTGGAACAGGAGGGATTCCTGTACGAGCCCCTTTCCGGACGTGTCATTTTCTGCGATAACCCGGTAGAAGTATTTAACCGCATATAACCAGCAATCCGTTACAAGCCAAAATTATACCCAAAGCTGAAAAATACTTTGTCGCCATAAGGAGTACGGTTATTCTGCAGCAGATCATACTGCGCAAGAATAATGAAGCCTCCCCTGCCGGCCGGAATCACGCCGCCCGCTCCTGCGAGTAAGGATGGAACCATCTTTCCCGGAAGCTTTCCCTCAGAAGCAGGGCTGGTAGTATAATCTTTAATCTTTCCCCAGGTATAATTTGCTTCGGGCTGCAATTGCAGGAATACCTGCTCTATGGGATATACCCTGCCAAAAACATTCAAGCCTGCCACGCCATAACTTTCCCTTCTGGCAGTGCTGCCATCATTGAATACAGATGTACGGAAAGACGAATACTGACCATTGATACCAACGCCTGCGGCGAAATACCTGTTGAAACGATAGCCTATCTGCGGGGATAAATTAACCAGCGTACTGCTGCCAAAATTCAATCCGAAATTACCGCCGATAAATAATTTATTTCTGTCAAATCCTTTAACAGGCTCAGGTTCCTGGCTATACGCTGAAGCGGCTACGAACGCCAGGATCCCAAACGCCAACGCCGCAAACTGTAGTTTCATAGTAACTGTTTACGCTAAGGTATCAAATAAGCTTAAAGTTGTTATTCAGCGATCGCGATCGTCTCTAAATTTAACGAAGTATCAACAGGCTGCTTATTCTATTGTGTAGATAAGCGGTTCTTTTTCGTTAAATAGTTTCCGGCGGTCAGAATAGCGGTTAAGCAGGTCATTAACAAAAGCGGCTTCATTTCGGGTTTCACTGGCGGCGGGGACTCCTCCCGTTGAAGGATATACGTATACTTTACCCCCAGCACTAAAGGCAACAGCTGCATTTCGGGCGATGCCTGGAAAATCTTTTTTTCGGCGCCATGCGTCAGTTGCTACATCATATTCCCAGAAATCAGTTAGCCTGCTGGTACCATCAAAACCAAGACCAGCGTATACTTTTGTATCCAGTACTACAGCAACGGCTTCGCTTCTTCCTACACCATCAAAATCACCTCTTCTAATCCAGTTGCCCACAGTGTCGGTAC
>JBDTVL010000007.1:0-14130 GCA_040007215.1 Flavitalea sp. | reverse complement strand
GGCATTCTCGGCGCGCTTGCCTCACGTGTATCCGGAAAGACTTATGCCGACGTGCTTAGTAGTGAGATCTTTTGGCCGTTACGTATGACCCATGCCTCGCTCGGTATCGATCCCAGCCTGGAAAAATATTTCGTTAAAAACAAGGTAGACGGTTGTTTTGGTCTTTTTAATAATGGCACAGGACGTTTTACAGTGTATAATATGGATCGCTTTCGCGATAGCGCCTATCTTCCTGCTTCTACCTTTAAGATCATTAATTCACTGATCGGTATTGAAACAGGACGCGTGAAAGATACCTCTACCGTAATTCCCTGGGATGGTATTACCCGCAAAATCGAAGCATGGAACCATGACCTGACCATGCAGGATGCCTTTACCGCTTCTTCCGTTCCCTGGTTCCAGGAACTGGCCCGTCGCATAGGTAAAGACACCATGCAATACTGGCTCGATACCTTAGGCTATGGCCGACTTCATCAAAAACCGGTCATCGCTAATAACCTGGATACTTTCTGGCTCGACAATAGCATAAAAGTTACTGCCGATGAACAGTTGGGCCTGGTAAAAAAATTATATTTCGAACAGCTTCCCTTTCAGCCCCGCTCGCAGCGCCTGGTAGCGGGTATGATGAAGCGGGAAGACAATTCAAATTATACGCTTAGTTATAAAACCGGCTGGGGAACCTCCGATAAAGGCCATTCCCTGGGATGGATAATAGGGTGGATAGAAGAAAACAGGCATCCTTATTTTTTCGTTCTTCAACTGGAATCGGCCGATCCCAACTATGATATGTCCGCCCCCAGGCTATCTATCCTGAAAGATATCCTCAGCCAGTATGATTTTATGAAAGGGACAAAATAGGGTCGATTTACCGCTCAACCCGGACTGGAATGGCGCCCGTTTTATATTCCTTAATTTTGCAGCATGAACGTTGAGTTCCTGAATCCGGCTTTTTTATCTGCATTGCTGTTAGCGCCACTGACGGCGTTGTTATTCTTTTATGTGATCCGCTGGAAAAAGAAAACCATCAGTAAGATAGGAGATGAGCGGTTGGTGCTTCAACTCATCAAAGGATACTCACCCGTGAAATTCTTTTTGAAATTCCTGGGCGTTGTACTGGCATTGGCAACCATAATCGTAGCTATTGCCGATCCGGGTAAATCGGGCGTTATGGATAAAGTGGAGCGTAAAGGAGTAGATGTGATGATCGCACTGGATGTCAGCAATAGCATGCTGGCGGCAGATATCAAACCAAACCGCCTGGAGAAAGCTAAGCAAATGGTCAACCGGCTGGTGAGCCAGCTCGACAATGACCGGGTAGGGCTGGTAGTATTCGCGGGCAGGGCTTATATGCAAATGCCCTTAACGCTGGATCATGCAGCTGCGCGGATGTATATTCAAAATGCAGGTCCGCAGATGGTTCCAACGCAGGGAACCATGATCTCAGAAGCCCTTAAGCTAAGCGCTTCCGCATTTAACAGCAAGGAAAGAAAATATAAGGCCATCATCCTGATCACCGACGGAGAAGATCATGATCCCGCTTCGTTGCAAACGGCTGAACAACTGGCGGCGAATGGCGTGATGGTAAATACTGTTGGCATCGGCTCTGCGCTGGGTACGCCGATACCTGATCCCGCAACGGGCCAGTACAGGAAAGATGAAGCGGGCAATACCGTGTTATCTAAATTAAATGAAGGACAGCTTAAAGAACTGGCCTCCATCACCAGGGGCGTTTATGTGCAGCCCGATGAAGGCGATGGGGCGGTATCGGCTATCATGAAACGCCTTTCTACGATCCAGGAAACAGCGCTCGAAGATTCGGCTTTTAAGGACCATATACATTATTTCCAATGGTTCATCTTTATAGCCCTGGCGCTGCTGATTGTAGAATTTTTGTTACCGGAAACAAAAAAAAATCTGGAGGCGGCATGAGCAGGATCAACCATATCGGCGTCTTTGCGTTAATCATGGCGACTGGAATTTTTTCAACAGCGCTGGCGCAGACAGAAAATACGCTTATTCATAAAGGGAATAAAAAATATAAGCTGGGACAGTTTGATAAGGCGCTGCCATTTTATGAAAAAGCGCTGGCAGCGAATGGCTCTGACCCGGTTGCCCGTTATAATGCCGGCGATGCTTTTTTCAGGAACAAGCAATGGGTGGAAGCGGAGACCGCTTTTGATCATGCCGGAGCAAGCGGTAATGAAGCGACGCTGAGGGAGAAAGCGCTGTATAATAAAGGCGTTGCGTTGACGAAGCAGAATAAGATGGAAGAAAGTATAACCGCTTACAAACAGGCGCTAACGCTTAATCCCGCTGATGAGGATGCCCGGGTAAACCTGCAGAAAGCGCTTCTGGAACTGAAGAAAAAAAATCCTCCGCCACAGGAAAAAGAAAAAAAAGAAGACAAGAAAAACGATAAACAGAAAAATGAAAAGCCGCCGCCTTCACAGAGCCGGCTAACTAAAAAACAGGTAGAACAACTGTTAAAAGCATTACAGCAAAGAGAACAACAGGCACAGCAGAAAATGCAGCAGAGCAGATTGAGGTCGGGAACAAAGCCCGATAAGGATTGGTAAGCAGATAAAGACAAAAAAGAAAACAATGCAGTTGTATTGCGAGTCATTAAATGGGTATAAGCGATTAAAAACGCTGGAAGTAAAAGTAGGCGACCTGCTGATCGGGAATGGTCATCCTGTAAGAATCCAGACCATGACCACCACCGATACCATGGATACCCAGGCGACTATTGAGCAGTCTATCCGCTGCATAGACGCCGGCGCCGAACTGATCCGCATTACCGCTCCCAGCAAAAAGGAAGCGGAGAATTTATTGCCTATCAAAAATGGCCTCCGAAAAAGAGGCTATGATACGCCGCTGATCGCCGATATTCATTTTACGCCCAATGCCGCAGAGATCGCCGCAAGAATAATAGAGAAAGTAAGAGTGAATCCCGGTAACTATGTAGATAAGAAAAAATTCGAGTTCATCGAATATACCGATGCCGACTATGCGGAAGAAATTGAAAGGATCAGGGAAAGGTTCACGCCGCTGGTGCGCATCTGCAAAGAATATGGAACAGCTATGCGTATCGGTTCCAATCATGGTTCCTTAAGCGACAGGATCATGAGCCGGTATGGCGATACGGCAATGGGTATGGTGGAAAGCGCGATGGAGTTCCTGCGTATTTCACGCGATGAACAGTACCATAATATTGTGCTGAGTATGAAATCGAGCAACCCGCTGGTGATGGTGCAGGCCTACCGGCTGCTGATACAGACTATGCACAACGAGTTTGGGGAGATATATCCCTTACACCTTGGCGTAACCGAAGCCGGCGACGGAGAGGATGGAAGAATAAAATCAGCCATAGGTATCGGAACATTAATGGAAGATGGCATCGGCGACACCATTCGGGTATCACTAACCGAAGATCCGGAATTCGAGGTTCCGGTTTGTAAGGATCTTGTGCGACGTTATACAAAGATCGCCGCCACTGCGGACTCTTTTCCCGGTAAACCCGAAGCTGCTAATCCGGTATTGCCTTATTCGCCTTTCAGTTACTCCAGGAGAACCTCTTTCAGCGTATTATCGGCGGGCTCCAAGCAGGTTCCGGTAGTGGTAGCCGATTTCAGGCGCGCGAAAAAAATTATCCGGAATGATCTTCAGGCTATAGGTTACCGTTATGACCCGGCTATCGACAAATGGAATATCAGCGATGCCGCCGCCGATTTTATTTATACCGGCGATAAGCTGCTTGATTTTGCTCTTCCGGGAACATTACAGGTGATCTGTAACAGGAAAACATGGTTACAGGCCGCAGATAAGCAGAAGTATCATCCGCTGGTAAAGGCTGGCGACTACACACCTGACGAGGATAGCGATATACAATTTCTTGAGCTTGATGTACATGATGAAGCGCTGTCAAAAAAGATCAGGGAGCAGATAGCCGGTAATACGAATATCATTCTGTGTATTCGGTCATCCCATCCTCAGCCTATGCCATCATTGCGCAGTTTTATAGCCGGGTTGATGAGCGATAATATTTCCTGCCCCGTAATTCTTTGCGTGGAAAGTGTGGATACCACCATCGATGAGCAGTTGATTCAGTTTAGCGCCAATGCCGGGGCTCTTTTCCTTGAGGGCATGGGCGATGGTATATGGCTGATGAACGATGCTGCGGCTATCAATAACCAGAAAGTAAGCGGGCGAACTTACCTGGAAACTAAGAACAATGACCAGTTCATCAACAATACCTCTTTTTCTATTTTGCAGGCCACCCGTACCAGGATCAGCAAAACGGAATATATTTCCTGTCCTTCCTGCGGAAGAACTTTATTTGACCTGCAGGAAACCACTGCAAAGATCAGGTCTGTAACGCATCATCTCAAAGGCTTGAAGATCGCGATCATGGGTTGTATTGTTAACGGCCCTGGTGAAATGGCCGATGCCGATTTCGGGTATGTAGGCAGCGGTCCTGGTAAAATAACTTTATACAAAGGGAAAGAAGTGGTGAAACGTTCGGTGAACAGCGATATTGCCGTAGAAGAACTGGTATTGCTGCTAAAAGAAAATGGGGCCTGGATAGAGCCCCAATAAAAAGTATATGCACAACTGATATTAATAATCTCCAACAGTTTCCGGCAACTGGGCTAAGGCTTTGGCCAGTTGCTCATCATTAGGCGCTACGCCATGCCAGTTATGGTCATTTTCCATAAAGTCTACGCCTTTACCCATAATGGTATGCATCATGATACCTACGGGTTTACCTTTTCCGGTCAGCTCTTTTGCTTTATTCAGGCCAGCTACTACGGCATCCATATCATTACCCTCCATTTCCATGGTCGTCCATCCAAAAGCGTCGAATTTGGCCCTGATATTGCCGAGATCCATTACCTTTTTAGTGGTTCCATCAATCTGCTGACCATTTACATCAATGGTTGAAATTAAATTGTCGATGCCTTTTGCGGCGGCGAACATTACGGCTTCCCATATTTGCCCTTCATCAAGCTCTCCATCGCCATGCAGCGAAAACACGGTTCGATCGTCGCCATTCAGCTTTTTAGCCAGAGCTGCGCCGATGGCTACGCTCATTCCCTGGCCCAGCGAGCCGGAAGCGATGCGTATACCGGGAAGATGCTCATGCGTTGCCGGATGACCCTGTAACCTGGAATTGATCTTACGGAAGGTGGAAAGTTCTTTAATATCGAAATATCCTGAGCGGGCAAGCGTGGAATAAAATACTGGTGAGATATGCCCATTCGAAAGAAAGAATACATCTTCATTAGCCGCATCCATATGAAATTCGGGAGAATGTTTCATGACGCTAAAATATAATGCGGTAAAATAGTCCGCACATCCTAATGATCCGCCCGGATGTCCACTGGCGCTGCCATGAACCATACGAACGATATCTCTCCTGATCTGGGAAGCCATTCCCTTTAAATCTTGCATAATAGTTAGTTAGATAGGCGGCAAAACTACAGGAAATCTTATTCCGAAGAATACCGGGAACGATAAATCTTGCATTTAAGGGTTTTCTGAGGTCTTGTTCGCTTCTTAAGGCACGAAAAAATTGTTTTTCCAGAATCTTGGGCTAATTTGCATGATCTTGATTAAGATATTTAATCTATATCCTTGTTTAGGCTAACCGTTAACCAAATCCTGGGGTGATGTTTGATGTTTTGCTGTCCTTAGCTATTTCTTTTACTATCGCTTTTCTGGCTATCCCGGCTATCATCACCGTAGCAGATACCAAGAAATTATTTGATGTTCCGGATGAGAGAAAGATACACCAGTTGCATATCCCTTCCTTGGGTGGGCTCGGCATCTTTGCAGGATTTATCATGGCCTGCCTGATAGGCATCCATTTTAACCTGGCACCCGAATTCCAATACTTCTTCGCCGCCGCTATTGTCATGTTCTTTCTTGGATTGAAAGATGATATCCTGGTGATATCGCCTATAAAGAAGTTTATTGGACAGGTTATAGCCGCTTTTCTAATCATTTACAAAGGCGGCGTTCAGATCAGGAGCATGCACGGGTTCCTCGGCATTCATGAACTGCCGGAAATGTTCAGCCTGCTGATGACCTATTTCACGATCATCGTTATTATAAATTCTTTTAACCTGATCGATGGCATCGATGGACTTGCCGGAAGCCTGGGTATTATGTCTGCCTCCTTATTTGGTCTTTATTTTCTGCGGGCAGATCAGATCCCTTATGCGGTAATGGCCTTTGCTTTGGCCGGAAGCCTTGGGGCATTCCTGATCTTCAATTATCATCCGGCAAAAATTTTCATGGGCGATACCGGCTCGATGCTGATCGGCATGACGAATGCCATACTCGCTATCAGGTTCATTAATATAGGAGATTCATCCGGTGTTAGTTATCCTATTCAATCGGCAGCGGCGATAGGGTTCATCATTCTTTTGGTTCCACTGATGGATACTTTCAGGGTCTTTGCGATCAGGATATTCCATAGAAGATCCCCATTCAGCCCCGACAGGAACCATATCCACCATTTAATGCTCGATAAGGGGATGTCGCATAATGCCATCACCATTACGCTGGTATCTGCGAACCTGGCCAGTATAGCAGCGGCTTATTTTTTCCGCCAGGCGGGCTGTACCTGGCTTTTATTTGCAGCAGCTTTTATTTTCTTTTCAGGTATTGCCGCCCTTTATTATACACGTAACCGGACTCGCTTGTTCGTGGCGAGGGCCAATGACCAGGAAGTGGGCGCTACCAAGGTAGTGCCGCTTACCAAAGATACCATTCTCGAACAGAAAAACTAAGAGCACAGCCTGTCTGCCGTTGCTTTAAGGTTGCACAGATCCCGTTTTAATATGATGCATGATCTTATCAGACATCTGAAGGTTTTCTCCCAAGATCAGGCAAAGCGCCTGCGCTACTTTTTTCTGAGGATCGGGCTTTTGAGCATCCTGGTATCCTGATATTTACCTATTAGCAGATTTACAATTCCCCACTTCTTGAATAATCCTATACCGTTAGTCCAGGCGATCGAAGCGTATAAAAATAAATAACAAATTCCTTAAAACTGCTTGGTCATATTTACTTAACATGGAGGTAATAATCCGGTAACATTGGGAGGCTAGTTTTGCACAATAATTTAATGTTGTGCAAATGCCCCATCTAAAGATTTCATTAACCATTCTGATTGTGCTGGGCTGCATGTATATCCAGGCGCAATCGACCTTCTCAAAAATTTCCGGTAAAGTAGTTGATGCCGAGAACAACAGTCCTGTTGTTGGCGTGAGCGTGATGTCGTCCGCTAGTTCAAAAGGAGTAACCACCGATGTGGAAGGAGGTTTTATTATTACGCTTGAACAAAATAAAAAGCATACGTTATTATTTACCGCAGTGGGATACGGACTAAAAGAAGTGAATGATCTTTCGGTAACCGGCGGAGAAAATGCCGCGCTGAATATTTCCATGACCAGGAATAAGAAAGAGCTGGAAGCGGTAACGGTAAGAGTAAGCGCCAGGAAAGAATCCGTGGCTTCCCTGTATTCCACGCAAAAAAACAGTTCTGCTATTTCTGATGGCATCTCGGCAGAGATCATCAGGAAATCGCCCGATAAAAATACCGCCGATGTGCTTAAAAGAGTTAGCGGCGCTTCTATACAGGATAATAAATTTGTAGTGATAAGGGGATTGAGTGAAAGGTATAATGTTTCCCTGCTGAATAATTCTGTTCTTCCCAGCACTGAAGCCGATAAGAAAGCATTTGCTTTTGATATTATTCCTTCTTCGGTAATTGATAACCTTGTTATTTATAAATCGGCTACGCCTGATCTGCCCGGCGATTTTTCCGGCGGCGCTATCAAGGTGCTGACCAAAGATTACCCTTCCCGCAAGATCAGCGAATTATCCGTGTCTATAGGGTATAACTCTTTAACCACCGGAAAGAATTTTTATAAAAGCTATCCTAATGGTTCGTTGGATGGTGTTGGATTTTTTGATCATTCAAGACTGATCCCCGGCCCCTATTACAGGCATAAAAATGGTTTTATACTGAACAGTTCCGAGTTCAAAAATGAGACGACAAAATTATTTCCGAATACTTTCGGGTACCAGGGCGCCTATAAAAGCCTGCCTACGGTCAGCGCCTCTTACACCGGTGGAAATACTGCTGTATTGAAAAATGGCAATAAGCTGGGTTATATCTATTCACTGGGCTACAGCAATGGCCGGGCCGTTTCGGAAAGAGAAAGAAGTAATTATACTTACGATACTTATAAGAGCACGCTGCTGGATTATAATACTTCTAATTATGATGAGAAAAATAGTATGTCGGCGCTGCTTAATCTTACCTATGCATTTGGCAAAAGTAAAATATCGCTCAAAAATCTGTTCAATAACAACTTCATTAAAAATACCGGTATAAGAGAAGGCGCTAATTATGAAACCGATCAGCAGGGGCCTCCGATACTTATTAAAAGCGCCAACAGCGAAGCTTCTGCCAACGGGTTAGTGAACTCTGTGCTGGAAGGAGTTCATAAACTGGGTAAAGACTGGACGGCAGACTGGAATACATCGGTTGGATATACCTATAAGAACCAGCCCGATCAGCGTATCCTTGCTTTTCGCACCGATCAGAACAGCGCTGCTTTTTACCTTAAGTTAAGCAATGAGAATTCTCCGGAGATAAGGAATGCAGGACGCGTATATTCTTTCCTTGGAGAATACATTTATGGCGTTTCAGCGAATGCCTCGAAACAATTTCAATGGTTAGGGCAGAGCCAGAAATTCAAATTTGGCACGATGAATTATTACAGGGACAGAAAAGTGGAAGTGGATGCGTTGGGATATGCTTCTTTCCTCGAAGATCCACTGACGCATATACAGAAAGGCGTTACTATTCCTGAAACTAAAGGAACTTCTTATAATACGCTGTTTTCTCCTGCAAATATTGAGCAATATAAACTGACGGTAGCCAACATTGAAACCAACTCTACCGATTATTCCGGTAATGCCATGATGAATGCAGGTTACCTGATGCTCGATAACAAGTTCTCCGATAAACTCAGGTTGAGCTGGGGCGCACGTGTTGAAAAATACCACCAGGAACTGGCTTCTAAAGGCAAAGCGGCAAAAGTGTACGATAACACCGATATATTACCATCATTGCTGTTGACCTATGCTGTTTCTAATAAAGCCAATGTCAGAATAGCGGGTTCTGAAGCGGTAAACAGACCTGAATTCAGGGAGCTGGCCGACTACAGCGTTTTTGATTATGATAATTATGTAGTCATCCGCGGCAACCCCGACCTGGTAAGATGTAAGAATACCAATGCCGATCTTCGTTACGAATGGTTCCCTGCGGCAGGAGAAATTATCTCTGCCAGCATATTCTATAAATACTTTGATAAACCTATCGAACAGACCAATAAGGGCAATGATGTATTGTCGTACGAAAATGCAGATCATGCTACCGCTTATGGAGCAGAAGTGGAGTTCAGAAAAAAACTTGATTTCATCGGCAGCCCGTTTTTCCAGCAGGTTACTTTCTATGCCAATGCCGCCTATATTAAAGGATCTGTTCAGTTCAATGGCCAGAATATTAATAGCCCTTTACAGGGACAATCGCCTTACCTGGTCAATGGAGGATTTAATTACACTTCCCCCAACGATGGATTTTCCTTCAACCTGTTATACAACCGCATAGGACCCCGTTTGAGATTCCGCGCTATTGGCGGAGCGGCGCTGAATATTTTCGAAAAACCCAGGGATGTGATGGACTTCCAGATCAGCAAAAAAATATTCCATAATAAGCTGGAAGCAAAGATCACTATCAGCGATATTCTTGCTCAGCCAATTACCTGGTATTATAAATATGATGTAAATCCATCTAATACCAACTACAAGTCTTCCACCGATAAGATTATGAACAGTATCAAGTACGGAACAAATTCTGCGCTCACTTTACGATACAGCTTCGGTAAATAATGATTTGGTAAACTTCCGTTAACCATTCGGTAACACCGGGTTAATACTTTCGCTAAAAGATAAACAAACTAGTATGAAAAGAATTTCAACAATTTTCTTGTTGGGCGTGATGGTCATGGGCGCGGCCTGTTCAAAAAGTGATAATACTCCGGACCCGATCGATCCGGGGGGTGGTAACAACGATGGCGGAACAGAGATTCGCGGAACTATCGCTTCTGACCTGCACTGGACAAAGGACAAAGTATATCGTCTTCGTGGATACGTGTATGTTACCAGCGGCGCAACCTTAACTATTGATGCAGGAACAAAGATCGTTTCTAATAAAGATTCTGCAGGCGTACTGGTTATATACCGCGGCGCTAAAATTATGGCGGAAGGCACTGCATCTGAACCTATCGTATTTACTTCAAACGAAACCTCTCCTCAGCCTGGCGATCTCGGCGGCGTTGTACTGGTGGGACAGGCAAAGAGCAACGGCAATCATTCTGTACTGGAAGGAGGCGTTGATGCCGATTTCAGCGCTTTTGGCGGCAATGATGATGCAGATAATTCAGGCGTTCTGAAATATGTTCGTATAGAATATGCCGGTAAGGCAGTGAATCCGGGCGATGAAGTAAATGGTTTATCGCTCTATGGCGTTGGATCAGGAACAACGATCGACTATGTACAGGTGGTAAGAGGACTTGATGATGCTTTCGAATTTTTTGGAGGTACCGTAAACTGTAAACATCTTATCGCTTATAATTCTGCCGATGATGATTTTGATATGGACGACGGATATCGCGGTAAAATTCAGTTTGCTATTTCTATAAAAGATCCGGCATTCACCGACGCTAAAGGAACCACCGGCGACGTTTCAAATAATTTTGAAGTAGATAACGTGAATCCAAGTAATGGTTTCCTGTTGTCAAGAGCGCCAATCACTTTCCCGGTGATGTCCAACTTCACAGCAATAGGACCCAATAATGCCAGCGGCGTTTCTGCAGATTATGGCTGGGGCATGCGTTGGAGAAGAGGGTCTAAATTTATCCTGGCTAACTCTATCGTAATAGGTTCTCAGAAAGGCGGTATGCGTTTACAGGAAGATTCCACTATCGCTTACTATACTAAAGGAACCAGCGCTTTTTATAACAGCTTCTTATCGGCAGTGACCAATCCTATCGATGTTGAATTGGGTAAAACGATCAATGGAGCAACTTATGATCTAGCTTCTGTTACAGCGCTGACAACCGGCGATTATAAGTCTGTTGTGCTGAATGCTGCGGCTGATGTTAAACTGACAGATCCTTTTAATAATACTACGCCAAACCTTAAACCGGCTTCAGACTCCCCTGCTTTGACAGGCGCGCTGTTTGATTTCGGAACTTTAACGGATGCCTTCTTCGATAAGGTAACCTACAGGGGAGCTCTTGATGCTTCTGCAGACTGGACCGCTTCGTGGACCGTTTGGGGCAAATAAACGCTTTATTTATTTTTATCCGGACCGGGATCAAGCCTTAAAACTTGCTCCCGGTTTTTTTATGGGCGAAACAGATAATATCTCATCCCCATGTTGATCCTGTCTGTCAGGAACAGACGATATTTAAAACCGATCCCTGCCTGGTCTCCAATAGATGATCTTCCTGTAATCGCTTTAAAACCTGTTAATATGGAGGTAAATACCTACCGGGATTTAAAAAACCTGCCGAAATTGCTCTTGCAGTTGTCAAATACTCATTTTGTACATTTTTTTTAATTGGCGTAGGTTTGCAACGGATAAATAAAACAGCGTATGTCAGCAGAATTGAACACGATAACAGAACAGACAGAAGATTCGATGGATAAGGCAATCGATCACCTGGAAACAGAATTGCTTAAGGTCAGGGCCGGAAAAGCCACGCCTAATATAGTGGACGGCCTGATAGTAGACTATTATGGTAATCCTACCCCTATTGGCCAGGTGGCTAATATTTCGGCATTGGATGCCCGTACGCTCACCATTCAGCCCTGGGAAAAGAACATGCTGCAGCCGATAGAAAGATCCATTATCGCTGCAAATATTGGCATTACGCCCCAGAATGATGGTAATATGATCAGGCTGTTTATGCCTCCGCTAACCGAAGAAAGGCGCAGAGAACTGGTGAAAAAAGCGCAGGGAGAGGGCGAACAATCGAAGGTTTCTGTCAGGAGCCTGCGAAGGGACGCTATGGAGCAGGTCAAAAAATTGCAGAAAAATGGTCTCAGCGAAGATATTTGTAAAGATGCCGAGGAAAAAATACAGGGTCTTACCGATAAATATATAACGCAGATTGATAAACTGCTGGCTTCAAAAGAAAAAGAGATCATGACTGTATAACCTGCGGGTTATTGTTTGGTGGCAAAATACACGCCGGCCAGAAGTATGATCAGCCCTGCAATTTGTAAAGTATTGACCTGCTCTCCTGCCATCAATCCCCAAAACAGGGCAATAAAAGGAATGCCATAGGTAACCATCGAAGCGAAAACCGGCCCGGCCCTTTTCAGCAGCATATAAAACATTATGGTAGCCAGAGCCGTTCCCAGAAGACCCAGCACAGCGCTGGCGCCTAAAGAGAAAACAATGCCTGAATGGGTCAGCGGCAGCGAAAAAAAACCTGTGGCGGCAAGGATACAGCCGCAGGGAATGATCAGCAGCGACATCGCTATTGCCGTAATGGCCATGGAGCCCGTTCCCTGGAGACGATGGCTAACGACATTTGCGTTCAGTGCATAACATAAAGCGGCCAGGATCACCAATGCGCTAAAAGCCAGTTGCCCGGGATCGCCGGCGTCTTTGCCGAAGAAAAGCATTAACATGCCCGCAAATCCAACAATAACGCCCGGTAGTTTATGCCCCATTTTATTATTAAAAAACAGGATCCCGATAATTATAGTAAAAATAGGCGTGAAGGCATTGAGAAAACCGGCCAGGGAGCTGTCTATCCGGGTCTCTGCTATACAGAACAGGTACGC
Source organism: Flavitalea sp. (assembly GCA_040007215.1). Lineage (GTDB taxonomy): Bacteria > Bacteroidota > Bacteroidia > Chitinophagales > Chitinophagaceae > Flavitalea. The sequence goes on along the minus strand of JBDTVL010000007.1, from coordinate 1,191 downwards.
GGGAAGAAAACTTCCCAGTATACCCGAAAGAAAGATCAGGCCCAGATCTGCTTTCCGCACAGCGCTTATTTTCTTTATCGCTACAGGTAATAAAACCAATCCTGCGCTGAGAATACGCACTGAAGCTACTTGGAAATCGGTCAGCTGGCGCAATCCTTCTTTCATCAGAATAAAAGAACTGCCCCATATAAACGATAAACCGATAAAAAGCGACCAGTTCACTAATTTCTGCCTGGCGGTCATTCCTGAAATTTTGGCGAATGTCTGCTATTAATAGGAAATACTATAATTTGAAGCTCCTTAATGAACTACAACCATACCTATATGCCAAAAATTAAATTAAAGGATATTTCTACCAGGGCTCCTAAGGAACTGGATAAGCAGGACACCAAAAATAAAACAGCCAAAATACTGGAAGAGCTGGACGAACTGCAGAACCTGCTGTATGCCGAATCGAAACATTCTATTCTGGTAGTAATACAGGGCATGGATGCCAGCGGTAAAGACGGCGTGATCAGGAATGTATTCGGACACCTGAATCCACAGGGCGTAAGAGTACGTTCTTTTAAGGCGCCTACGGCAGAAGAATTGGCGCATGATTTTTTATGGCGCGTGCATTCGTCAACGCCTCCTAAAGGGATGATACAGATTTTCAACCGCTCTCACTATGAAGACATTCTCATTACCCGGGTGCATAAGTGGTGTAATGATGAAACGGCAGTCAAACGCATGGCGGCAATTAACGATTTTGAAAAGCTGCTGGAACAGCATAATAATACCCATATTCTAAAATTTTACCTGCATGTTTCGCCGGAGGAACAAAAGGAAAGATTGCAGGAGCGTATAACCAGTCCCCAGAAACAATGGAAATACAATGAGAATGATTTTGATGAAGCCAAACTCTGGGATCTTTATATGAATATGTATGAAGATTGTTTTGAACATTGTAATGATGTTCCCTGGACGATCGTTCCCTCCGATCAGAACTGGTATAAGGAGGCGGTAATAGCCGAAAATCTGAATAAGTTGCTGAAAAGTTTACATATGCAATACCCGGGATTGAAGAAATAATGTTCAATCTTTGTCCGGTTACAGGCGGAAATTGTCTATGGGTTTAATGCGCTATCAGCCTTATACTCATCTATGATCACTCGCTTGTATTGCCGATTTGTTTAATACATCCATGATATG
>JBDTVL010000006.1:0-15112 GCA_040007215.1 Flavitalea sp. | reverse complement strand
ATTTTTCACCACTTCTCTGAGAAGGGTGCGGGAGCGGATGATCTCGATTTCATTTTCCACGATCTTCTTACCGCCAAAGAGGTTCAGCGATTCCATGATCTGCGAATCATCGATACCCTTTTTTTCGTCCTTTACCAGAATAGTAGCAGACGCTTCATAGACCGGTACTTTATAGCGTATATACAGGTATGCGCCAAGAATACCAACCAGAAGCATGATGATGAACAACGGCCAGTAAGGTAAATACCTGAACAACACATGGTTGATGATATTATTATCCTGCTGGACACCGTTCTTTTTATTTGCCTGAGCTGTACTCATATTTTTTTATTATATCTCGCCGATAGTCGTATTAATTGATCACCCGTGTCAGGATGATAGCCACAAATGACAATCCGCTAAGAACAATCGGCAATATCTGCCGCGTGTTACTGGTTGCTGAAATTTTTGTGCTGTTAGGTTCAATATATAAGACATCATTCGACTTCAAATAGTAATAAGGCGAGGTGAATATCTCGCTGGTGTTAAGATTCAATCTTTTGATTAGTTTACTCCCCTTCTCTTCGCGGATCAGCAATACATTTTCTCTTTTCGCATAAATGGTCAGATCTCCGGCCAGCCCTATAGCTTCCAGGATAGAGATTTTTTCATTCGGAACGGTTACTACCGTTGGTCGGGCAACTTCACCCAATACAGTCACCCTGAAATTGAGGTACCTGACATTAACAATAGGGTCGATCAACAATTTTTTATCGATCAGCATTTTAGTGATATCATCTTTCAATTTCTGTTTGCTAAGACCTGCGGCAAGAATATTCCCCAGAACCGGAAACTGGATATACCCGTCATTATTAACGAGATAACCGGAGGATGGAGCTATATTTCCTGCGCCAACGACGTTATTACCCTGGCCGGAAAGGTTGGGTGTATTAAAAATAATGGAGGCCTCGGGATTAAGACTGCTCACCGTGATACTGAGGATATCACTTTTCTGTACAACAGGTTCGAGGTTCATCACGGAAGAAGGAATCACCCCATCTTCAATGTTGTTAAAGTAAGTTACTTTTTGCGTGTTTCCGCAACTGCTGAATATAAACGAGATGCCTAATAAAAGGGCAAATAAAAATTTATGCTGGTCAGTAAGTAAACCTGTTTTCATAGATGCTTTAATAGTATTTAACCTTTTTAAAATAATCAAGGCGAATAGCAAGGTTTTTCAGACCATAAAAGAAGAAGGATAAAGGATAGGTTCCACATCTCAATGAATGTCATACCAAGGAATTGCGAAAGTATATCTTAAAAACTTCAAATCAAAATCCCACTCCCCAAAATCTTCTAAATAACATACATTTCAAAGCCCCTGATTCACTATTCCCGTAAAACGGCGCTCACGCTCCCCTTTCCTTGTTAAGAAATGTATAACTGTTTAAAGCTCTTATTATTGTGTAAACGGATAAAATGTTAAAGCTCCTCATGATTTTAGTAGCTGACAAATGATATATCTACGAACCAAAAGGCTGTTCAAAGGAGATATGTGTAGTTGAAATGGGAAGAGTATGGCCTTTCTAATTGATCATTTCCTTATATCGCCGGTATGAATATATTAATAAAAATTTAATCCTTAAAATTATGCACAGGGTATTTTAGTGGTACTTATCAACAATAATCAAAGATTTATGACCTGGCTCTTGCCTCCGATCAGTTTCATGAGGGTCCAGGCTACCAGGTAAGCGCTACCGCAAACGATAAACATGATATAATAGCCTGCTTCTATACTGCCCAGCGCTTTATAATGATCAAACAATGAACCGGCAAGTTTGGCGATCAGCATTCCGCCGATGGCGCCTCCCATGCCTCCAATACCAATCACCGAAGCTACTTTGCGCTTAACGAACCGGTCAGACACAGTGGTATACAGGTTTGCCGACCAGGCCTGGTGGGCGGAAGCCGCCAAGCCTATGATCATTACAGCCAGCCAGATATTGATACTTCCCAGGTACTGGGCAAAAACCACCGGAATGACCATAAAAGCATAAATAAGCATGGATATTCGCCTGGCGCGGAAAAGAGGCCAGCCCTTTTTGATCAGCGCCAAAGGAAGCCAGCCGCCCAGAACACTTCCAAAACTGGCCAGGGTATAAACTACGGCTACCGGCAAGGCGATTGCCGTTCCTTCAAGTCCATACTGGGCCTGAAGGAACGCCGGCAGCCAGAACAGGTAAAACCACCAAACGGGGTCGGTAAGAAATTTCCCTACAAGGTAAGCCCACGTATGCCGGTAGGTAAGCAGCTTGATCCAGGGTTCTTTAGTCGGCGCTTCAGCGCTTTTATCGATCACCTCCGCTTCCAGCGAATCATCGCTGTGTATATAATCATATTCGGGCTTTTTCAGCCTTTTACTCTTAGAAGGGCTGTCGTAAAGCCAGAACCATAGAATGATCCAGATAAAACCTATAGCGCCGGTTATAATAAAAGCCCATTGCCAGCCCCATTTTTCTGCTATCAGCGGAACGCTGAGCGGAGCGGCAATAGCTCCAACATTGGTTCCTGCATTGAATATGCCTGTGGCAAACGCACGTTCCTTTCGGGGAAACCATTCCGCCACTGTTTTTATAGCGGCAGGAAAATTACCTGCTTCGCTGATACCCAGAGCCGAACGGGCGATCATAAATCCGAAAGTGCTTTTAACCAGGGCATGTCCCACGGCGGCCAGGCTCCATAAGAAGATGGAAATACCATATCCTATCTTGCTTCCTGCCTTATCTACCAGTCGACCGATGAATAACATGCCCAGCGCATACGACAACTGAAACGCAATGACAATATTGGAGTAATCCGATTCTTTCCAGTTGAATTCAACTTCAAGATTGGATTTCAACAGGCTGATAACCGCCCTGTCTAGATAATTGATAGTGGTAGCAAAAAACACCAGGGCGCAGATCGTCCACCTGTATTTTCCAATTTTTTCATTATTCATGGCAAACTTTTATCGTGGCGTATGAGTTGTATTTATTTCATCAGACTTTCCTGTACACGCTTAATGGTACGAATCACTTCTATTGTGGACTTTTCAATTGCCGCATAATCCTTTTGTTCCATAAGTTTTTTACTGATCAGTTTACTGCCCATTCCCACGGCGCAAACGCCAGCTTTGAACCATCCTTCAATATTTTCACTGGTAGTATCCACGCCGCCGGTAGGCATAAAAAGAAGATTTGGGAAAATATCTTTTATGCCGCTCAGAAATTCCGGGCCCAGCATATTGCCGGGAAATAGTTTGATGAATTTTACGCCGGCATTTTCAGCGGCGATGATTTCTGTAGGCGTCATACATCCCGGGGCATACAAAAGACCCTTTAGGGCGGCAAGGTCGGCCACTTCCTTTACAAAACCGGGGCTAACCAGGAAATCGGCGCCGGCATTGATATAGGCTTCGGCCGATTCCACATTCTTGATGGTGCCTACGCCGGCCAGTAATCCTGGCATTTCCTGGTTCCGTACTTCTACCAGTTTTTTAAAATTACGGAAAGCGGCTTCCCCGCGATTGGTATATTCTATTGCCTTAACGCCGGCCCGGTACAGCGCCCTTAATACTTCTATGCTAACGGTTTCATCGGCATTGAAATACAATGGCAGCATACCCTGCTGAACAATGGCGTCAGTGGCGCTTTTAATACTTATCATACATTCAAACTTTAACTTTAATAACTAATTTTTTAATTTCTCCGTCGCCGATCATTGGCGCATGAACATCTTCCGGGTAGAAAATCGCGAACTGCCCGGCATTTAATTGAAAATACATATCAGGCGCATCGTTATAAAACTGCACATCCTTTTCAGTATTATAATCGCCTTTGGGTGAAATGCAACGCTGCCGAGGTTTCCAGCCGATCGTTTCACTACCGGTAATGCATAGCTGAATATCGATATTTTTATTATGACATTCAAATTTAGCGATGGATTCGGCGGCGCTCATTCCTTTTTTATTCATAAAAACAGCCTTGAGGTTTTCTCCGTCGATATCGAATTTTCCCGGCTCGATATTCACCAGGTCGGCGCGCTGAATGTATTCAAATGCTTTTGCAAAAAAAGGATGCAGACCGGAATACCGGGAAGCATTTTCCAAAGTATCTATGATCATATTCTGTAAGATTTAATTATCGTTGAACCCTTCCGCTTCCATCTCCTTTAACCAGTTCTTTCACTTCGCTGAGTGTAGCATGGTTAAGATCGCCGGGAATAGTATGCTTTAATGCAGAAGCGGCAACGCCGAATTCGGCCGCATCGCCAAGTTTCATTCCGGTTACCAGCCCGTATATAAAACCGCTGGCAAAGGAATCTCCGCTGCCAACACGATCAATGATGCGCACTTCATACTGTTTGGTGTGATAGAATTCCTTCCCGTCGTACACCAGGGCGCTCCAGCCATTATCGCTGGCGCTATGACTTTCTCTCAGCGTGGAAGCAATGTATTTGAACCCAAACTTATCTTTCATTTGTTTAAACACGCTCTTGTAACCTTCCAGGTTTAGTTCGCCTTTGGTAACATCGGTTCCTTCGGCCTTGAATCCTAACGAGGTATCGGCATCTTCTTCATTGCCTATACATACATCCACATACTGGCAAAGCCTGGTCATGATCTCTCTTGCTTTTTCTTTCGACCATAGCTTTTTCCTGTAATTCAGGTCAATGCTGGTGGTTACGCCTTTTGCCCTCGCTGCTTTCAGCGCCGCTTCGGTAAGCGCAGCCGCTTTATCGCTTAAGGCAGGCGTAATGCCGGTGGTATGGAACCAGTCGGCTCCTTCAAATATCTTATCAAAATCAAACTCTTTGATATCCACGTCGGCAATAGCCGCTCCCGCGCGGTCATATACCACCTGCGACGCCCTCATGGAAGCGCCTGTTTCCAGAAAGTAAATACCCAGGCGGTCTCCTCCTCTTACAATGAACTGCGTATCCACGCCATAACGACGTAAATGATTTATAGCCGACTGCCCGATAGCATTATTAGGCGCTTTGGTAACGAAGGTTCCATTTTCGCCATAATTACAAATGGCCGCCGCAACATTCGCTTCTCCGCCTCCATAAGTAACGTCAAAACTATCGGCTTGTACAAATCTTTTATAATCGGGCGTTGAAAGACGGAGCATTATCTCTCCAAGCGTTACTACTTTTTTACTCATGCTGTAGGCTTTTAAATCGTTTTAATATTATTTGAAGTTAAAATAAGTTTTGGCGTTGTAGTAGCAAATATCCTGAATGATCTTACCCATCCATTTAATATCGGAGGGAAGTTCCCCCTGTTCTATTTCCTCGCCCACAAGGTTACATAATATTCTGCGGAAGTATTCATGTCGCGGATACGAAAGAAAGCTTCTTGAATCGGTAAGCATACCCACGAACCTGCTTAGTAATCCCATATTCGATAAGGCATTCAACTGACTAATGATACCTTCTTTCTGGTCAAGGAACCACCATCCCGAACCAAACTGAATTTTACCGGCTACAGAACCATCGCTGAAATTGCCAACCATTGTGGCCATCAGTTCATTATCGGCGGGGTTAAGGTTATACAATATCGTTTTTGCCAGGTGATCGCCGGCATCGAGACGGTCAAGAAACCTCGACATAGCCCTGGCCTGCGGGTAATCGCCTATCGAATCCCAGCCCGTATCCGGGCCAAGCGACCTCATCATCCGCGAATTATTATTTCTTAAAGCCCCGATATGGTATTGCTGCACCCAGCCCTTTTCATGATGCCAGAGCGCAAGCTGATAAAGTACGGCCGACCTGAATTTAAGGTTGTCTTCCCTGCTAACGATTTTGCCTAACCGAACAGCAGAATAAATAGATTTTATTTCTTCATCGGTATAAGGCTCGGCATAGAATTGGTCCAACCCATGATCGGCGATGGTGCATCCTTTCGAAGCAAAAAAATCATGACGCTGTTTGATCACGTCAAGAAAAGCAGAATAGGATCCCGCGCTTATCCCTGAAACCTTTTCGAGCTGATTAACATAAGCGTTGAATATCGCCGGATCGTCGATGTTCATGGTTTTATCGGGCCGAAATGCCGGGTATACATTAATCTCAAATTTATCATCGTTGATGAACTGATGATGTTCCAGCGAATCGGCGGGGTCGTCGGTAGTACAAACCGTTTCCACATTCATTTTACGCATCAGGGACCGAACAGAGTAAGCAGGCGTTTGAAGATGGGCGCTCGCGGCGCTATAGATTCTTTCTGCCGATTCGGGGTTCAGGATCTCTTCAATGTTAAAATAACGTTGCAGTTCCAGATGCGTCCAGTGGTATAAAGGATTTCTTACCGTATAGGGCACTGTTGCCGCCCATTGCGCAAACTTTTCCTTATCGGGTTTCGAACCGGTGCAAAAGCTTTCATCAATACCATTGATGCGCATTGCTCTCCATTTATAATGGTCGCCAGCCAGCCAGGCATCGGTAAGGTTATTGAAACGGATATCGCGGGCAATCTGTTCGGGAGGCAGATGGCAGTGATAATCGATAATGGGCAGCGCTTCGGCAAATTCATGGTACAAATGTTCTGCGGTTTTATTCTTTAGCAGGAAGTTCGCATCCAGAAATTGTTTCATGATCGGTAAATATTAAATCGATAAAAAAGTTGAGTAAATCGTTTTCAGGTAGCTTAATTAGCCACGGTATCAATAGCCCTGTCCAGATGGGTATATCCGCCATCAACATACGTGATCTGGCCGGTAGTATGACTTGACCTGTCGGACAGTAAAAATACCACGGCATTGGCGATCTCGGCGGCGGTGGTCATCCGTTGTTCCAGCGGTATTTTTGCAACTATCTCTTTTAATTTTGCCTGCGGATCGGGAAGGGTTTCAATCCATTTTTCATATAGCGGCGTCCAGCATTCGGCTACTACCACAGCATTTACACGAATGCCATATTTAAGCAATTCCACCGCCCATTCCCTGGTGAGGGCATTTCTTCCTCCATTGGAAGCGGCATAGGCCGAAGTATTACCCTGACCTGTTTCTGCCGTTTTTGAACTGACATTAACAATACTGCCTTTGGATTTTTTCAAAGCCGGCAAAGAATGATGAGCGATCAGATAATAATGAATAAGATTTTTATGTAGGGAGGCGACAAATCCTTCGTAAGACCCATTTTCCAGTCCTACACCATCATTTACGCCTGCATTGTTCACCAGCGCGTCAATACGACCAAACTTTTGCATCACCGCTTCAACGGCTTTTTTACATTCCTCAGGAATTGTCAGTTCGGCTGCTACCTGGAAAGCCTTTCCGCCGGCAGCTTCTATTTGTTTAACTGCGGCCAGGTTATCGTCCTGGCTTCTGCCGATGATACAGGGAATGGCTCCTTCTTCAGCTACCAAATGCGCTACGGCAAGTCCTATTCCTTTGGCGCCGCCGGTTACAATGATCACTTTATTGGTGAGATGTAAGTTCATATGTGCTCGTTAGATTAAATATGTTACTGAACAGTTCAAAAATACAAGCGTAAGCTGATATTATAACTTTAAAATAACCTGTTTCATAATAAACCCGTTTATCTCAGCCGGATATATTCCTCGAAATACCCAGTTCCAGGCCGCGGATTTCTGCCAGCCCCCTTAGCCTGCCAATAGCCGAATAACCGGGGTTGGTCTTTTTTTTGAGATCGTCGAGCATCTGGTGGCCATGATCAGGCCTCATGGGTATATTCACTTTTCGCCTGTTCATCGTCTGAACAATTTCTTTTACTACCGCATACATATCCGAATCGCCTTCGAGGTGATTATCTTCAAAAAAATCGCCGAACTCATTTCGTTTGGTATTACGAAGATGCAGGAAATGTATCCTGTCTGAAAAGCGGTTTACCATTGCCGGCAGATCATTGTCTTTTCTTACTCCGAAAGAACCTGTGCAGAAACAAAGGCCATTACTGAGTGAGGGAACCGCTTTGGTGAGCGCGTCAATATCAGCGGAGGTACTCACTACACGCGGCAAACCCATTATATGATAAGGAGGATCGTCCGGATGGATAGCCATTTGAACGCCTGCCTGTTCTGCTACAGGAATAATTTCGCGGAGAAAATGAACCAGGTTGCTCCTTAGCCTGTCGCCATTTACCTGGTCATAGGCCGACAATACCGAACGGAACTGTTCAATGGTAAAACTTTCTTCGCTGCCAGGAAGGCCTGCAATAATATTCCGTTGCAGGAGCAATTTTTCTTCTTCGTTCATCTTTTCGAATCTTTCCGTTGCGCGGGATAATTCTTCAGGGGTATAGTCTTTTTTAGCATTCTTTCTTTGTAATATAAAAAGATCAAATGCGGTAAACGCGGCTTTTTCAAATCGCAGCGCTTTTGAAGCATCGGCGACCGTATAAGCAAGATCTGTGCGCGTCCAGTCAAGTACCGGCATAAAATTATACGTAATCACTTTTATTCCGCAGGCGGCAAGATTAATGACCGATCGTTTGTAAGATTCTATGTACTTTTCAAAACCCGAAGCCTGCGTTTTTATCGCTTCATGCACCGGCACGCTTTCTACCACAGTCCATTCCAGGCCAGCCTTATTTATTTCCTGTTTACGCTTATTGATCTCTTCCAGCGGCCATTCCACGCCATTGGAAATATGGTGCAAAGCCGTTACCACGCCGCTGCAACCCGCCTGCAGAATATCGGCAAGGCTTACAGGATCAGAAGGTCCAAACCAACGCATGGTTTGCTCCATCCGGAATCGTTCTTTCATATGAGCTGTTTCCATAATATACCCCAGCATTATTTGCGCGCAAAGATAGAGAATACCCCAATGCGCTATTTCATCTTAATTCATTCAGGAATGCGCCAATTTCCACGGCATTCATCTGGTGATCCACTTCAACATTATCAATCGCCTGCCTGGGCATATATTCTACCAGTGCGGATCCAGGGTCCTGCACAATACAAAGTCCGCCCATAGCTTTTATTTTTTTTAGTCCTTCCACGCCATCGGAGCTGCCGCCTGACAACAATACAGCAGCCGCTAAAGGTCCATAGATTTCCGCGGCTGACTCAAAACTGACGTCGATACTTGGTCTGCTAAAATTTATTTTCTCAGAAGCGTCGAGAGAGACAGACCGGTCTTTTTCAATCAGCAAGTGATAATCGGCCGGAGCGAGATAAATAGTTCCGGGCATTAATATCTCTTTTTCTTCCGCTTCCTTAACCAGAAGCGGCGATCTTGAAGAAAGAATGCCTACCAACGCTGAATCTACTGCCCATTTCCGGTGAAGCACAATAATAATGGTCAACCCGCAATGTTTTATTTCCTCCAGGATCTGGATGATTGCTTCCAGGCCGCCTGCCGAACCGCCTATGATCACCAGTTCATAACGACGACGACTTACATCATTTTCCTCCATATCTTTTCTTTACTATCTATCTGTTTATATTTCGGGGTTATACCGGAAAATTTTATTTGTTCTTTTGATCCCAGGGCAAGATACCCGAGTTTTTCAAGACTGTAATCAAACAGCTCCAGCGTTTTATCCTGGAGTTCTTTATTAAAATAAATGAGCACGTTGCGGCAAATGATCAGTTGAAATTCGTTGAAAGACCAATCTGTTACCAGATTATGGGCCGATACGATCATCTTACTTTTCAGCGAATCGTCAAATTTTGCCAGGTTATATTTTGCCGTATAATATTCCGAAAAATCATTCTTGCCTCCGCTGAGTAGGTAATTTTCAGAGAATTGTTTCATCTGGCTGAGGGGGTAAATTCCCTTGACCGCTTTTTCCAGCGCCTCCGGATTTATATCGGTGGCATAGAGTAAAGATTTATGCAGAAGGTTGGCTTCCTTTAATAATATAGCAAAGGAATACACTTCTTCGCCAGTTGAACAACCGGCATGCCATATCCTGATAAAAGGATGCGTGGCCAGAACGGGCAATACCTGTTCTCTTAGCGTTTTATAAAATAAAGGATCGCGGAACATGTCGGTTACATTCACTGTTATTTCCTGTATAAACCGACTGATGTATTCCTTATCATTGATCAGCCTGTCGCGCAGATCGGCTAAACGGTCAAATTTATCAAGCAGCATTAGCCTGCAGATCCTTCTTTTAACAGACGCTCCTGAATACCTGGTAAAATCATAACCATGCTTTTCAAGAAGAACATTTAATAGTATCTCCACATCCCCGTTACTGATAATTTCCTTATCCACTTAACTATTTTAATTAAACACAAGGCTACCGCCGTTAATTTACATCGTATAACCATACCCGTAATAAGGACAAGAGCTGGTCTGTGTCGATGGGTTTGGTAATATAATCGGAAGCGCCCGAACTAATGCATTTTTCGCGATCGCCGGCCATAGCTTTGGCGGTTACGGCTATGATGGGCAGCGTACTGAAACCAGGTATTGCCCTGACATGTTTTATCGTTTCGTAGCCATCCATTTCCGGCATCATCATATCTATCAGCGCAATATCCACGTCTGGATGCTCGTTCAACTGCTGCAGCGCTTCCTTACCATCCATTGCAGTCAGTAAGATCATACCAAAACTTTCAAGGACACGGGTAAGAGAAAAAATATTTCTTACATCATCATCCGCTATCAGCGCCTTCTTATTCCTCAGCACTTCTTCCAGGCCTCCCAGTTTCCGGTAAGAGATTCCCTGCTGTGAATGTTTATTCTCTTCCACAACGTGCAGGAAAAGCGATATTTCATCAAGTATCCTCTGGTAAGAATGTGCAGTTTTAAAAATGACCGAATCGGCATATTGTTTCAGCCTGATCTCTTCCGGCCTGGAAAGATTCTTACCGGTAAAAATGATCACGGGTAGGTGTTCCATACCTGAGGTTTTCTTTACGGCTTCAATGGCCTGGTACGATTTTTCGTCGGCAATACCGGTGTCCAGGATAACGCAGTTAACTTCGTCCTTTTCAAGAGAAGCTATTGCTTCGCGCACATCGCTGGTGGTAGCCGATATTATACCGAAGCTTTCAAGGTAATAGGCCAGGGCCTGCGCATGTTTATGATTTTCTTCCACGATCAGCGCTTTTTTACGATCGCGGGCAAATATCTCTTCTATCCGATGGAACACTTCATGCATTTTTTCCAAAGCAAGCGGCTTATTGATGAAATCAACCGCCCCGGAAGAAATGCTTTTCTTCTTCACTTCATAAGAAGACATGATATGAATGGGAATATGTTTTGTTTTCAGGTTCTGCTTAAGTTCTCTCATTACTTCCCATCCATCTTTGCCAGGTAGTTTGATATCGAGCAGGATACCTATCGGCCTGAATAATTTAGCCAGTTCAACGCCTTCCTCTCCTCTGTTAGTCACGATACCTTTGTAACCGTTTTTCCTGGAAAAATCAAGTAATGTTTTTGCAAAATGAATATCATCTTCAATGATCAGGATCGTTTTGTCTCTCGCTACAAGCTGTTCCCTGTCGTCTGCAATAAAAGCGGCAGGCATTTTTATTTCAGGAGGAGTCTCTTTTTCTGTAACCGTCACTGGCATTTCCAGTACCGACATATCATCAAAGGAAGTACCGTCATGATCCATACCGTCATTTCTTTCCATATATACCGGTCTTGATACTGGTATGAACAACGTGAACTCGCTGCCTTTTCCCGGCTCGCTGATCAATTGTATCTGACCGCCCAGCAATTTCGTTAACTCGCGGCTGATTGACAATCCAAGTCCTGTTCCTCCATACTGCCGTCTTGTAGACCCATCAGCTTGCTGGAAAGCTTCAAAAATCAGTTTCTGTTTTTCAGGATGAATGCCAATACCTGTATCCTTAACCGAAAACCTGATCAAAGAAGGATCGGAAGGATGCCTGGATATGACTAAACCCACAGATCCTTTTGAAGTAAACTTCAGGGCATTGGATAAAAGGTTTTTGATAACCTGTTCCAGTCGAAGCTTATCCGTTTCCATATGAGGCGCAACATCAGGCGAAACCTCTACGATGAAATCCAGTTTTTTATCCTTAGCTACAGGATTAAAAAGGCTCTGGATATCTTCAACAATTTCCTGAACGGCCACCTGTGCATAATCCATTTCCATTTTCCCGGATTCAATCTTTGCCAGGTCGAGTATCTCATCTATCAATGATAGTAACCCATATCCTGAACTCTGGATCACCCTCGCATATTCAACCTGGTCAACCGAAAGATTCTGTTCATTATTTTCCGACATCATCCTGGAAAGAAGAAGAATGGAATTAAGCGGGGTACGCAATTCATGCGACATGTTAGCCAGGAATTCAGACTTATACCTGGCGCTGGCAGCCAGTTCCCTGGCCTTCATCTGAATCTCATGGTTCCGCTCTTCAATCATCTGGTTTTTTTCTTCCAGCATCTTTGTTCTCTCTTCCAGTTCCTGGTTGGTCTGCATCAGTTCTTCCTGCTGAACTTTCAGCTCTTCTTCAGAAACCTGCAATTTCTGCGACTGCAGTTTCAATGATTCATTAGTGTGTTCCAGTTCCGAATGCTGAAGCTGTAATTCTTCGGCCTGCGATTGCGTTTCTTCCAGTAATTCCTGCAACTTTCTTCTCCGTTCGGCGCTGTCGATCACAATAGCTGTCTGATCGGAAACGGCGCCAATAAATGATCTTTCAAGAGCAGTAAGCTCGTGCATCGCGCCCAATTCCACTACGCCCTTGATTACGCCATCGTGTATTAAAGGAAAAACAATGATTGAACGTGGTTTTAATTTACCGGATGCGGAATTGATAGAAAAACTATCTTCAATTATTCCTGAAACAACGATTTCTTTCCGGGTCAATGCCGACTGTCCGGGCAAACCCTCTCCCATCTGCATTTTCCGGGGAACCTCTGGCGAAAGCGCATAGGCTCCTGATAGTTCGAGATTTCCACTATCGTCAATAAGATACAGCGCGCCCACTTTACTGCCGGTTCTGTTCACCACAAAATTAAGAATGGAGGAAGACAGCAATTGTAAGTCTTTCTCACCCAGCATTTGCTGGTTAAGGTCGGCAATACTTTCCTGCAGCCATTCTTTATCAGACAATAACGTGAAGGAATAATCGAGTGACTGCGCCATTTTATTAAGCGAAAAGGAAAGGCTGCCCAATACATCCTTTCCTTCATCATCAACACGGATCTTATAATTGCCGGCAGAAATTTTGTCGGCTATATCCTGAATGATTTTTATCCTCCTGTTAATACTTGCATCTTTTTGCTGAAGCTCTTGCTGCAGTTTCCAACGTTTTTTAAAATCACTGATGATTCTTAAATAAAAGAAACCTGTAATCAGCAGCGAGAGCAGGGCGGCAGCTATGATCAGGATGGGAGTATAGCTGGAAAATTTCTGTAATTTTTCCGTTCTTGACAGCAATAATAGTTGTTCCTGCCCCTGCATATTTTTGATGATAGCCTGGGTAGAATCCATAGTCTGTTTTCCTCGCAGCAACGCCGCAACCGTTAAGGGCCGGCCCTCCTTTTTAGCATTTATACCCCGCGACAGATAATTAAGCCTCCGGTTGGCAAGGTCCTTTAAACTGGCGATATTTTTTTGTTGAAAGGCATTATCGCCAGTGAGCGTTTTTAAATCAATAAGCTTTTCCTTAACTATGGCCCCAATATTACTGAAAGACTTCATAAAGGCGCTGTCTGATGTAAGCAGGTAGCCACGCTGATGAGTTTCTGCTGAGATCAGTGAAGTATTAATATCGTCAAGATCTAACAGCGCCTTATGCGTGTGATCAACCCATTTTGCATTGAACAGCAGCTTTTGAATACTGATATAAGATGCCGCCGAGCTAATGATCAGCAGCGATAACGATAATCCAAAACCAATAACAATGTTGCGTTTAAAAGAATTAGGCATCAAAAACTTTTTATAATACGTTAAGCGCTGGCTGATGAGATACTTTATGTTGGGAAACAGGCAATACCAGAACGAAAGTAGTTCCTGCATTTTCCTTACTGCTTACAGTGATAATGCCATTATGTTTATCGATGATCTTTCTTACAATGGCCAATCCTATTCCAGTTCCTTCAAAATATTCTTTTGAGTGAAGCCGCTGAAACATGGTAAATATTTTATCCTTATATATTTCATTAAACCCAATTCCATTATCCTTTATAGAAATCCTGCAAAAATCTCCTGATTCGGATCGTGGGCTATCAAAAAGTTTATGCTCCACCAGTTCGGCATGAATAATAATGACCGGAGGCGCTTCCTTCCTGGAAAATTTCAAAGAGTTGCTGACAATATTCTGAAACAGTTGCCTGATCTGGCCGGGAATGACTTCAAGCGTTGGGATTCCACTGGTAGTGATGGAAGCATTTTTTTCAGCGATCAGGAATTCGAGATCAGAGATGAGTTCCTGCAGTATTTCATTGACATCAGTAACCTGAAAAAATCCATCCCCCGATAACTTGGAATAGTTGAGCAGGTCATTGATAAGAATCGTCATACGCTGAGAGGAAGTGATGATCTTCTCCACATAGGTCATCGCCTCCGGGTTTTCCTGGAAAAACTGCCTCCTGATCCGGTCGCTGTAAATCTGGATCTTGCGAAGAGGCTCTTTAAGATCATGCGATGCTACAGATGCATACTGCTGCAGGTCATGATTGCTGGCTTCCAGTTCTGTATTGATCTTGAACAGTTCTTCCGTTCTCCGGGCCACTCTTTCTTCCAGCGCCAGGTTAGCAATGGACAATTCATATTCCGCTTTTTTTCTGAATTCTATTTCTTCACGAAGAATATGCTGCATTTCATTCAACGCTCTTTTCTGCTCATAAAGCCGGTAAAAGGTTTTTACTTTCAACAGCAGCAGGTCAGGATCAAAAGGTTTAGTAACATAATCTATACCGCCTGAATTATATCCTTTGGTGATGAAGGTCTTGTTGATCTTCACAGCAGATAAGAAGATGGGAATATCTTTCGATTTTCCATAACCCGAAATAGCTTCCGCAACTTCAAAACCATCCATGCCTGGCATCTGCACATCGAGAATGATCAGCGCATAAAAGTTTTTGAGTATCTTTTTTAGCGCTTCTTCTCCCGAAATTGCAGTATCCACATTGAAATTATGAATTTGAAGCAGCCTTTGTAAAGAAAATAGGTTTTCCTGTTTATCATCTAC
>JBDTVL010000005.1:0-16748 GCA_040007215.1 Flavitalea sp. | reverse complement strand
GGAGGCTGATCAGTCCGGCGAATATTGGCGATATCTACCGGCGAAGGCAGTTAAAATAGATGTAAAGTAAACGGGTTCTTTCTGAGAATCCGTTTGTTGTATAATGATCAATCATTACCGGGTATGTTAAAATTTTACGCGCTGCTGATCTCTTTTGTAGCCTTGGTTTCTTCAGGTTTTGCCCAGGATTCTTCCGCTGTACAATGGACATTCAGCGGCAGTAAGAAAAGCGATGGAAAATATTCACTTTCGCTGAGAGCCAGGATCGGCAATGGATGGCGTTTATTTTCCACGACCGCCGCAGATGATCAGCCTAATACCAGAGTAATGCTCGATAGCGCTGCAGCTGCTACTGTTTCTATTCAGTCGATAAATGAAAATGGCCGGCTGATAATGCAGAAGGAACCTTTGCTTGATAATCTCAATATAAAATATTTTGAAGGAGAAGCAGAATTGCTCGTGGATATCGATGTCAGCAACACCGCTAATGATATAAGGGGCAATGTGGCTTATATGACTATGAAAGGCGATGAAATTACCAGCCCGGTGGAAATCCCTTTTCGCTTTTCTTTTGACGGTGATGGACAATTGATAACGCGCGCGGGAGGATTGCAGGAATCGAAGGAAGCTGCCCAGGGTTTAAAAAGAACGGCAATAGAATTGTCAAACCCTGTAAGCCCTTGCGGAGGAACAGGTCTTGAAGGAGGATCAAAAAGTTTATGGGGTATTTTCTGGCTGGGCTTTATCGGCGGTCTTATTGGATTACTTACACCCTGCGTTTTTCCGATGATACCTTTAACGGTTTCTTTTTTCACGAATAAATCGCAGGACAGAAAAAAAGGTATTTTTAATGCGGTTATGTATGGCGTTTTTATTTTGCTGATCTATGTGGCGCTGAGCATTCCTTTTCATTTTCTCGATTCCAGCAACCCGGAGATACTGAATAATATTTCTACCAACGTATGGCTTAACCTTTTCTTTTTTGTCATATTTGTCGTTTTTGCCTTATCTTTTTTTGGGCTTTTTGAAATTTCAATGCCTGCCGCCCTGGCCAACAGAACTGATTCTAAATCGGGTGTTGGCGGACTTGGAGGTATTTTCTTTATGGCGTTAACGCTTGCGCTGGTATCCTTTTCCTGTACTGGTCCTATTCTCGGCTCATTACTGGCCGGATCTTTATCAACCAATGGCGGCGCTATGCAACTTACCATGGGTATGGCAGGTTTCGGTTTGGCATTGGCGTTACCCTTTGCTTTGTTTGCCTTATTTCCCCGCCTGCTGGCCTCGCTTCCTAAGTCGGGCGGCTGGCTTACTTCTGTAAAGATCGTGCTCGGTTTCCTGGAACTGGCCATGGCGGTTAAATTTTTATCTAATGCCGACCTGGTAGAACACTGGGGAATATTAAAAAGAGAAACTTTTTTTGGCGTGTGGATAGTGATCGGATTATTACTTACGCTTTATCTTTTTGGTATCATCAGGTTTAGTCATGAAGGCGCTCCAAAACTTACCCGTATCCGACTGGCAGTTGGAGCAGCTGCTCTCGCTTTTACCCTGTATCTTGTTCCCGGGCTTACCAAAACAAAGTATGCGAACAGGGCGTTGATCAGTGGGTTCCCTCCTCCATTAACGTATAGCCTGTATGGTCACGGCGCTTTTAAAGGTGTGGAGGCTAATGTTATCAATGATTATGAAAAGGCTTTAGCGATGGCCAAGAAAGAAAATAAGCCGGTGATGATAGATTTTACCGGTTGGGCATGCGTTAACTGCAGGAAGATGGAAGAGAATGTATGGACTGTTCCTGTAGTTAAAGAACTGATAGAAAAGAATTTTATTCTGTTATCCTTATATGTCGACGACAGGGCCCTGCTTAAAGAAGACGACCAGTTTATTTATACTTTTCCCGATGGATCGAAAAAGCCGGTAAGATCTATTGGCGATAAATATGCCACTTTTCAGAGCGTTAATTTCACCAGTGTGTCGCAGCCATTATATGCGCTGATCAGTCCTGATGAGCGCCTTCTTACCCGGCCGGTAGGCTATACCCCGAACGAAAAAGAGTATGCCGAATGGCTGCAATGCGGAATCGATGCCTTTAAGAAAGGCCGCCATAGTAATTAAATCTTATTTAGATTAAATTCCTTAAAGCGCTGCATCGTATTTAAAACTTAATATTACCTGGTCGTCTCTGTAATGAGGTATTTCTTTTACTCAAAACAAATTTTTACCGCTCATTACCTGGGGTATCTCTTGCGAATTCGTTAAATGGAATGTTTTTTCCATACACAACAATTGGTTCTACCTGTTTATTTACAGAAACAATTTTATGGGATACAAAAAATAAAAAAACCCTCTCGCTTGGAGAGGGTTTCAGTGGCTATATTTTCGTACAATTTAGCAGTATTTTTCTTCCCTACTAATGGTGTATTCAGGAAATGCTTATGAATTTATAACGCAATTTTTTTCTGGGTCATCATCTTACGCAGATTGATGAGGCCATAGCGCATTCTTCCCAAAGCGGTATTGATACTGCAATTGGTTAAAGAAGCGATTTCTTTAAAGCTGAGGTCGGCATAATGACGAAGAATAATAACTTCGCGCTGATCTTCAGGTAGCAGGTCCAGCATCTGGCGAACTCTGTCATGACTCTGGCGTTTCATCATTTTAACGTCTGCCCCGTCTTCTGTGAAGTTGATGACTTCGAAAATGTCGCGATCATCGCTGGTTTTAATAGTGGGAGTACGTTTCACTTTACGGAAATGATCTACGCAAAGATTGTGGGCAATTCGCATAGCCCAGGGGAGAAACTTTCCTTCCTCTGTGTAGCGCCCGCCGCGGATGGTGTCGATGATTTTGATAAGAACGTCTTGGAAAATGTCTTCTGCCAGGTACTTGTCTTTAACCATAAAAAGAATAGATGTATACATCTTGTCTTTGTGGCGAAGTACCAGCGTCTCTAAAGCATTTAAATCCCCATCCTGAAAGTTTTGGATGAGTTCATGGTCGGTTTTTTTGCGTAGTGAAGAATTCATAAACTTCTACGGTTTTGAAGGTGATAGGATATTATGTGATGGATTTAAGAGTGAACTTGGTTTTTCTGAGTAGAAGTGCTTAATCGATAGGCAGATGGTTTTTTGTTTCTTATTCGTACAAATTACTAATTAAAGATATACACTTTTATCAAAAAACCAAACTTTAGCAAAGTTTTTATACTAAATGATTTAAGTCGCTAAATATTTCTACTTATTATTAGCCTTGTTATGATAATTTTGCAGGTTCTATATGGCTATTTCCACAAAAAGAAAAGATTCCGCTATAAACGGAGAAGAGAAAGTTATTGACGATGCTATTCTTATTAAAGGAGCCAGGGTTCATAACTTAAAAAATGTAACAGCGGTAATACCACGTAATAAACTGGTAGTGGTAACCGGGGTTTCCGGCTCAGGAAAATCTTCCCTCACCATAGATACTTTATTTGCAGAAGGACAAAGACGTTATGCGGAAAGCCTCAGCGCTTACGTACGCCAGTTCATGGCGCGGATGGTGAAACCCGATGTGGATTATATCAAAGGCTTATGCCCTGCTATAGCTATAGAACAAAAAGTGATCACCCGCACGCCACGTTCCACTGTGGGCAGCATGACGGAAATATACGATTACCTGCGCCTGCTTTATGCCCGGACCGGCCAGACCATTTCGCCTGTATCAGGAAAAATAGTGAAGAAAGATGATGTGACGGATGTGGTTGAAGCCATCGAAAAACAGAAGGAGGGCGACAGGGTCCTGATCCTGGTTCCTTTTCGTCAGCATATTAACCGAAATGTTCCTGAAGAGCTGAATATACTGATGCAGAAAGGCTTTTCAAGGCTTTTTGTATCGTCGGAAGCGCTTCGCATTGAAGACCTGCTCGATCAGCAATCACCCAATTATAAAAAAAACTGGAAACCCGGAAAAGAAGCCTATCTGATGATCGACAGGCTGGTGGTAAAGGCGTTTGACGACGATGACCGGCATCGAATAGCCGACTCGGTGACCACCGCTTTTTATGAAGGAGAAGGAGAGGTAACCCTGCTGGTGAACAATGATAAAAAGCTTTCTTTTTCTAATAAGTTCGAAATGGATGGCATCCAGTTCGAAGAACCGGTTCCCGATCTTTTTTCCTTTAATAACCCATTCGGCGCCTGCCCAGCCTGCGAAGGGTTCAGCCTGGTACTGGGAATTGATGAAGACCTCGTTATACCCGATAAAAGACTCAGCGTATTTGAAGGCGCTGTTGCGCCCTGGAAAGGCGAAAAGCTGGGCCTCTGGCGTGAGCATTTTATGAAATCGGCAAAGAGCTTCGATTTCCCCATCCATAAGCCCATTATCGATCTGACCGCGGCCCAATACAGGCTTTTATGGCAGGGAAACGCCGAGGTGAATGGTATTGACGACTTTTTTAAAGAAGTGGAGCAGAACCTCTATAAGGTTCAATACAGGGTATTATTATCGAGGTATCGGGGAAGAACCCTCTGCCCTGAATGTAAAGGATACCGCCTGAGAAAGGAATCCTTATATGTGAAGGTGGGTGGCCGCCATATCGGCGAATTATGCGAAATGCCCGTAAAATACCTGGTTGACTGGTTTGAGAACCTGGAACTGAAACCGCATGAAAAAGAGATCGCCAAAAGAATCCTGATAGAGATCAATCTTCGGTTGAAAACCTTGATGGATGTGGGTTTGGGTTACCTCACCCTGAACCGCCTTGCCAATTCACTAAGCGGCGGCGAGAGCCAGCGTATACAATTAACCCGTTCGCTGGGCAGTAACCTGACCAACTCCTTATATATACTGGATGAACCTTCTATCGGGCTTCATTCAAGGGATACACAGCGGCTTATCCGGGTGTTGAAGGAACTAAGGGATCTCGGCAATACCGTGGTAGTGGTAGAGCACGATGAGCAGATGATGCAGGAAGCAGATCATATAATAGATATGGGTCCGCTGGCCTCCCACCTGGGTGGCGAGGTGGTATCTGCAGGCGATTACCAGGCCATTATCAATGATCCTAAAAGCCTTACAGGCAGGTATCTAAATGGCGAACTTAAGGTGGTTATTCCAGGCGCGCCCCGGAAATGGAATCGTTCCATATCTGTAGAGGGCGCCAGGCAGCATAACCTTAAGGATATAACCGTACAGTTCCCGCTGAATGTATTATGCGTGGTAAGCGGGGTAAGCGGAAGCGGTAAAACCACCCTCATTAAACAGATCCTTTACCCGGCGCTAAAAAAACTGAAGGGCGAACCAGCCGATAAGATTGGTTTATATAAAGGACTTACTGGCGATTTAGATGCTATAGCGCAGATTGAAATGGTTGACCAGAATCCTATTGGCAAATCCTCCAGGAGCAACCCGGTCACCTACATAAAAGCATTTGATGAGATCCGCGACCTGTATTCCAGGCAGCCGCTGAGCAAAACAAGAGGCTTCCAGCCCAAGCATTTTTCTTTTAATGTAGATGGAGGAAGATGCGACGCTTGTAAAGGCGAGGGCGAACAGGTAGTAGAGATGCAGTTCCTCGCCGATGTACATCTTAGCTGCGAAGTGTGTAATGGCAAACGATTCAAGGATGAAGTGCTGGAAGTGACCTATAAAGGCAAAAGTATTTTTGATGTGCTGGAGCTAAGCGTTGACGAAGCGCTTGAATTTTTTAAAGACGAGAAAGATATTTACAAGAAGGTAGAACCTTTGAGCAGCGTGGGATTAGGGTACATCAAACTCGGGCAATCATCCGATACGCTTTCCGGCGGCGAAGCGCAACGCGTAAAGCTGGCTTCTTTCCTGGGCAAGGGTAAAGGGCAGGGACAGATACTTTTTATTTTTGACGAACCAACTACCGGTCTGCATTTTCATGACATCAAAAAATTGCTTGCTTCTTTTAATGCCCTGATTGAACAGGGACACTCCATTATCGTGATCGAACATAATACGGATGTGATTAAAAGCGCCGACTGGCTCATTGACCTGGGTCCGGAAGCCGGCGATGCCGGCGGAAACCTCGTATACGCAGGTATTCCGAAGAACATTGTAAAGGTGAAAGAAAGTTATACGGGAAGATTCTTATAGCGATTATCTTAACCTGTTCAAACTCTTGACCAGTTTTTCATCCTTATAAATTCCCCTGGCCGCCATGATGAAAAATACAAACAGGACTACCGGAACCAGCGCTCCCGCGCGATAAGCGCCTGACGCAATCAGTTTTTCAGTTTTGAAATTCTCTACAAGAAAGTATTCCAGGAACAGATAACCGATAGATAAAAAAACGCCAAGGATAGCCAGCTTGAACTGGAGCTTACGGTTTTTAAAAAGGAAAACAGAAACCAGCGCCAGTAACCCTATTGCTGTAATAGAAATAGCCAGCAACAGTTTATCGGCTACAGGCAATATGATCTCACCGCCTGTGGCGGTTGTTCCCACATAAAGCGTAAGCGTAAAGGTCAGGAAAGCCGCTACCGCTACGATCAGCAGCCAGAGTGATTGTATACGTTGTATCATGGCGTTATTTTCTTCTTATAAATTTAAGCATTATCCCAGTTCCGGGTATAATGAAAATCCTTTCATTAGCTCGTTTACATCTTTAGACAGCTTTTCCAGGTAGCCTTCATCATCGGCATGCATCAAGGCCTTATCAACAAAATCAACAACAGTCTGCATATGGTCTTCATTCATTCCCCTGGTGGTTATAGCCGGAACGCCCACCCGGATACCTGAGGTAACGAAAGCCGATTTATCATCAAAAGGAACCATATTCTTGTTGAGGGTAATATCTGCTTTTCCTAATACCTGTTCTGCTTTTTTACCGCTGATATTCTTATTGCGGAGATCGATCAGCATCAGGTGATTGTCGGTGCCTCCTGAAACGATATCGTATCCTTTGGCGGTAAAAGCTTTCGACATAGCCTGTCCATTCCTGATGATCTGTTTGGCATAAACCGTGAATTCGTCGGTCAGCGTTTCGCCGAAGGCAATGGCTTTGGAGGCGATCACATGTTCCAGCGGGCCGCCCTGGGTGCCTGGAAAAACAGCCATATCAAGCAGGTTGCTCATCAGGCGGGTATTCCCTTTTATATCTTTAAGTCCGAGCGTGTTCTCGAAATCTTTTTTCATCAGGATAATGCCTCCACGCGGTCCTCTGAGCGTTTTGTGCGTGGTAGACGTTACAAAATGACAATGGTCGAAGGGAGAACTGAGCAGTCCTTTAGCGATAAGGCCGGCAGGATGCGCCATGTCGCACATCACGAAAGCGCCGATCTGGTCTGCAATGTTACGGATACGGGCATAATCCCAGTCACGGCTATAAGCGGAGGCGCCGCAGATGATGAGTTTAGGTTTTTGTTCCAGGGCAACTTTTTCCATCATATCATAATCAACCAGTCCATTTTCCTTTTTAACCCCATAAAAGAAGGGCTGGTAAAGTTTACCGGAGAAATTTACCGGTGAACCATGCGTAAGGTGCCCGCCCATGCTAAGGTCTAGGCCCAGTATTTTATCGCCGGGTTGTAATATGGCCAGCAGAACGGCTGCATTGGCCTGCGCTCCTGAATGAGGCTGAACGTTAGCATATTCGCAGTTGAAAATGGTTTTTAGCCTGTCAATGGCCAGTTGTTCGGTCTGGTCAACAATTTCGCAGCCTCCATAATATCTTCGTCCGGGATAACCCTCGGCATATTTGTTGGTCATTACATTTCCCATCGACTGCATAACATCGTAAGAGGTGAAATTTTCTGAGGCGATCAGTTCAATTCCCCGACGTTGCCTTTCGAGTTCTTTCCTGATCAGGTCGAAGACCAAAGTGTCTTTTTGCATGAAAAGTATTTATTAGTTTAGTCAATATTTGCTGTTCCCGGTATGGTAGAGGCTGCAAAAATAATAACAACAACCTTATTGTTGGGGATTAATTAATGCGGCAGGCAACTTCGTTTAATTAATCAAAATTCACTACTTTCACACGCTTTTTGTATAAATAAACATAGTGGCAGCTTAGCATTTTACTGATTAGAAACCTGCCGAAACCTGCGGCTAAACACTTCGCGGTTGTCAAACAAGAAATAAATGAAAGCAATCATTCCTGTGGCGGGGGCCGGAACCAAGTTGCGCCCTCATACTTATACGCAGCCAAAGGCCCTCATACCCTTAGCCGGCAAAACTATCTTAAGTATTATTGTTGACCAGTTAAGGGATGCAGGCATCAACGATTTCATTTTTATCGTTGGCTACCTGGGCGATAAGATAAAAGATTATGTAACTGAAAAATATCCTGACCTGAATGCGCATTTTGTTAACCAGAATGAGCGGCAGGGCATTGGTCATGCCATTCAGCTTACCCGGAATATCGTAGGTAATGACGAGGTATTTATTGTATTGGGCGATACCATCTGTGAATATGACGTGGCAGATGTACTGAGCCGCCCTCATTCTGTGCTGGGCATTAAAAGAGTAGATGATCCCCGCGATTTTGGCGTTGCCGAGATTGGCGAGGATGGATTTATTTCGCGGGTAGTGGAAAAGCCGCAGATACCGAAGTCGAATATGGCCCTGGTAGGTATCTACCGGATAAAGGAAACCGAACAATTATTCGGCTGCCTGGAGGAGAACATCAGGAATATGGTGAAAAGCCGGGGTGAGTTCAGCATAACCGATGCTATTGAATGCATGATCGGCCATGGCGCCAGGTTTCAGTCGTTCAAGGTGCAGAACTGGTTCGATTGCGGCAAGAAAGAAACCCTGCTGGAATCGAATGCTACGCTGTTGAAGAAATTCGGAGGGGTTATCTCTGCCGAACATCGTTTTGAAAACACCATTATTATACCCCCGGTAAGTATTGCCAAAGGCTGCGATATCCGGAATTCCATCATAGGCCCTAATGTTACTATTGGCGAGGAGACCACTATTAATTATTCCGTGATCAAAGATTCTATTATCGGCTCCTTTGCCGATCTGTCGGATATCGTACTCACCCATTCCCTGATCGGCAGCGATACAGAAGTAAAAGGGGAGAGCAGGAGCCTGAATATTGGCGATAATACCGAGATCGACCTGGGCGAATCATGATCAATTTCCAATTTTAACGTTTTCACTACTTGTCAGGCAGGAAATTTTGAGGTATTTTCATGGCTCATACCGAAGCCATTAAATTCTTAATATGAGCAACTATAAGGTCGCCCTCCTCCTGATCGTTCTCTTTCCTCTTTCCTGTATCGTACGCGGTAACAATGGCGGCAATGGAGAAAAGAACCCAATTATCCTTGGTTTCGTATCCGATGCATTGTCCAGGAAGCCTGTCAAAGGCGTTACCATCTCCTTTACTTCAACAAAAGACAAAGTAGAAAAATTTGTTACCGATGCAAATGGAAACTTCAGCGTTCCGCAATTGCCAGCCGGCGAGGTGACCATCATCCTTGAGAAAAAAGGGTATAAAACCTACCGTCGCGAAAAACTATTGCTGAAGGAAGGCATGCAGGTAAAACTCAATTTTGATATCAGTAACGATGAAACAGCCGACGATAATAAAGTATTTCATCCCTTACTGAGAATGATGGAATGGTAGGCGTCAGTTTTTTCTGAAGGTCCATTTCCACATTTCTTTCCAGGTTGCTTTCTTCCCATACATCAGTATTCCCGTACGATAGATTTTAGCGCTCAGCCAGGTAGTCAGCAAAAATCCAGCTACCAGTATCGCCATACTTAATCCCAATTGCCACCAGGGTACAGCTCCGGGAACGCCGAATGGAATTCTTGCCATCATCACTACCGGCGAAAAAAATGGAATCATGCTTCCCCATGTGGCCAGCGATCCTTCAGGATGAACAATCGCATTGACCATTATTATTATAGCGAGAAATATAGGCATGGTTACAGGAAGCATAAGGCTTTGCGCATCCTGCGGATCTTCATTCACCGCGCTGCCCACAGCGGCAAACAGCGCTGCATAAAAAAGATATCCGAAAAGAAAATAAAAGATGAAGCAGGAGATGATCAGCAGCCAGTTTACCGATGATAGTTCATGCTGAGCTTTTGCCAGGTTCATGATCGCTTCGCTGGCCTGGGCATTATTCCCCGGCAGTTGAGCGCCCGAACTGGTCACCTGCGCCATCACATCGGCCGGAATAAAGGCATTGATAACTGCCGAAAAAATAACGAGCAATATAGCCCACATCAGGAACTGGGTAAGTCCTACTGCGCCAATACCAATGATCTTGCCCATCATTAGTTGAAAAGGTTTTACAGAAGACACCATCAGTTCTGCAATGCGATTGGTTTTTTCTTCCATCACGCCGCGCATCACCATAGCGCCATAGATGAACAGGGTGATATAGATTAGAAACGCGCAGGCATAACCGATACCATAGGCAATTCCGGAATTACCCTGCTTAGCGCCGGAGCCGGCTTCAAGAATAGTTGTTTCCGCATCTGTTTGCTGGGCGGCATTTCTTATCGAGTCTACCAGTTGGATATCCACGCCATGTTTGAGCAGCAGGTCATTTTCGAGTTCTTTCCGGAGTTTCCTGTTCACTTCATCGCTTGACATCAGCCCGAAATTTTTTCTCGCATATACCTTCCAGTTCTTTCCTTTATTGGCGCCGGTTTCGGGTGAATATAGAATGGCTGAGTACCCTTTTTTGTCGAAGTCAGACGTGTCGGCGGAAGCATCCGCTACGAATACCACGCCCGAACTGGTGTCGGGTTTATTGGCGAAAATACCGGTACTATCAACAATGGCTATACGCTCTTTGTCGGAATTCTTTATGGTGATAAATATCACAATACCCAGAATGCCTGCAAAAAGCAGGGGAGTGAGAAAGGTAGATAGAATGAATGTTTTATTGCGAACTCTAGTTAGGTATTCTCTTCTGATGATCAGCCAGGTTTTTCTCATACTGTTTATTTATGCGTTTACCTTTTGAAACTGCCGGGCCAGCGGAGTTCCTTCCACGAGCCTGATAAAAATATCATTGACAGAAGGCAGCAGTTCGTAGAAGCCGGTAATGGGCGCTTCCAGATTTACCAGGTGTTTCAACACATCATGGATACCGAATCCATTATTTATTCTGATGATGATACGCTGATCTTCATGACCGATTGTTTCGAAAGATTCGGCGGAACCAATATCGAATGAGCTGTTGATGGTTATAGCATACAGGTTTTCCTTGAATTGCTGTTTCACTTCCTTCACCGTTCCGTCGAGAATCTTTTTACCCTGGTTCATGAGAATGATATGATCGCATATTTCTTCCACCTGTTCCATCCTGTGGGTGCTGAAGATGATGCTGCTGCCATTGCGGGCCAGTTGATAGATCTCTTCTTTGATGAGGTTAGAATTTACAGGATCCAGCCCGCTGAAAGGCTCATCAAGTATGATCAGCGAAGGTTCATGTAATACGGTGATCACGAACTGGAGTTTTTGCCCCATACCCTTGCTGAGGTCCTCCACTTTTTTGTTCCACCAGGTTTCCATTTCAAACCTGACAAACCACTCTTTTACTTTTTGGATGGCTTTCGACCGGCTCATGCCTTTCAGTTGCGCCAGGTAAACGGCCTGTTCTCCCACTTTCATTTTTTTATACAGGCCTCTTTCTTCCGGCATATAACCTATGCCTGCAGCATCGGCCAGCGGTTCAAATTTTCTTCCTTTAAAAACTATTTCTCCCTCATCGGGATAAAATATTCCCGTGATCATACGGATCAGGGTGGTCTTTCCGGCGCCATTGGGGCCAAGGAGTCCGAAGATGCTGCCTTTTTCAAGCGTGAAGCTCACATCATCCACCGCTTTCTGAGTAGCGTAATATTTTTTAAGGCCATTAATTTCCAGGATAGTCATTTGCTGATTTGTGCTTAACAAGTTACTCTTAATTATGATGCTGGTAAACGCTGATGGCTTCTGCTACTTTCTCTCCATCCATAGCTGCGCTTACAATACCCCCGGCATATCCCGCTCCTTCCCCGCAGGGATAAAGATTTTGCACCTGCGGATGAGCAAGGGTATTTGCATTGCGGGGAACCCTTACCGGCGATGAAGTGCGCGATTCTGTGGCCACCACAATAGCCTCGTTGGTAAAATAGCCCTTCATTCTTTTTCCGAATTCGCGGAAGGCAGTTTGCAGCGATGTATATATAAAGGACGGAATGATCTCTTCCATCAGCGCTGGATTGATGCCCGGAATATAAGAGCAGGATGGGAGCGTGGCAGAAAGTTTGTTTTGGGTAAAGTCGACCAGCCGCTGCGCCGGCGCCTGGAATCTTCCGCCTCCTTTTTCAAAAGCTTTTTGTTCTACCGATTCCTGGAAATACATGGCGGCAAGAGGGCCATGCTTTTTAATAAACGAAGCCATATCGCGGTCATCGACCGATACCACGATACCTGAATTGGCAAAAGGATTATTTCTTTTAGAGGGCGACCAGCCATTCACGACCAGTTCGCCGGGCGAGGTGGAAGAGGTGGCAATAATACCGCCGGGACACATACAGAAGGAAAAGGCGCCTCTTCCATTTACCTGTTCCACTACACTGTAAGAGGCGGGAGGTAAACCGGCATCGCGGATGGCGTTATGGTACTGAATAGTATCGATAAGACTCTGGGGATGTTCTACTCTTACGCCAAGCGCAAAGGGTTTTGATTCGATAAGGATTTTTTTATCTTGCAGCAGCATGAAAATATCTCTGGCCGAATGACCGGTGGCGAGTATATAGGCATCGCCTTCGAAGATGTCGCCATCGGATGTTTTGATACCGGTTATTGCATTGTTTTTTAGTTGCAGGTCGGTTATTTTTTTCCCAAATAATACTTCCCCGCCGCAGGCGATGATCTGATCACGGATAGCGGTAATGATAGCGGGTAGTTTATTGGTGCCTATATGCGGATGAGCGTCGAATAAAATATTCTCTTCTGCGCCGAACTGCACCAGGATATTCAGAATTCGATTTACATTTCCGCGCTTCTTGCTGCGGGTATATAATTTACCATCGCTGTAAGTTCCTGCGCCGCCTTCGCCGAAACAATAGTTGCTATCGCTGTTGATAATCCCTTCTTTGTTCAGTATGGCCAGGTCTCTTCGTCTTGACCTGATATCTTTACCTCTTTCAAGTATAATAGGTCGTATTCCTTTTTCTATCAGTTTGAGGGCGGCGAATAAGCCTGCCGGTCCGGCCCCGGCAATGATCACTTTTCTCTGGGCGGCGCTGACATCGGGAAGAATAATACTTTCAATGATCCTTTCCTGGAAGGGCTCATTGATAAAAGCCTTTATCGACAAAAGCATACGCGGATGTTTAACGCGCGCGTCTATAGATCTTTTCAGAATGATGAACCCGGTGATGGATGATCCGGGAATACCGAGGTGTTCGCCGATTGACTTTCTGATAACCGCATCATTAGCGGCTTCTGAGGGAATTAATGATATAGTAAGTTCTTGCTGCAATAGTTATACCGTACTAAAAATGCCGGTGAATGAGCAAGCAATTTAAAGGCTTAAACCGGATTGGAAAAATAGGCGGTGAATGATGATGTTTTTTTTGTATCTTCAGAATGCTTCATTAATTTTTGAGAAGATATTTTTTACGGTGATATTTTTCTTCCGCATTCAGGTGCAAAGCGCTTCTTTTTAAATTTATAAATCATTTAATTCAACAAACAAAATTTAAGATGCGGTTTAGGGAAAGTATTTGATAACAAATAGTGAATAAAAAATTTTTTATTCAACAAAAAGTTTTGATATTCGTCCCCCTGCGTTACTTTTTTGATAGAAAAAAATAACCACCTGAGGAATAGCTTTTGTGAAATATAAATATCTTAACTGAACCATCTTAACTCAACATAAATTGCTTAATCATACAATGGCTAAATCGTTCGATAAAGTTTGGAACAATTGTTTAGACATCATTAAAGACATTGTTGAATGGCAGCATTTTACTACATGGTTTGAACCTATAAAACCTGTTGAGTTAAAAGAGCATATCCTGGTGATCCAGGTGCCTAGCCAGTTTTTTTATGAATACCTGGAAGAACACTACGTAAATTTACTAGCGAAAACACTACGTAGAATTTTAGGTAAGGAGGCAAGGCTTGAGTACAGGATCATGGTCGACAGCGGCAATCATCACAGTAAACCTCTTACCATGGATGTTCCTACTCATGGATACAAAACTTTTTCAAATAATGAAATGGATTTTCCGCTGATCATACATAATCCTGTAAAGAATCCTTTTGTGATTCCGGGTCTGAAGAAAATGCAGATCGATTCGCAATTGAATCCTATTTATACTTTCGAAAATTTTATTGAAGGCGATTCTAACCGTGTAGCCAGGAGGGCGGGTAAAACCGTTGCCGAGAAACCCGGGGCCAGTTCTTTCAATCCTTTAGTATTATATGGAAGCGTTGGTTTGGGTAAGACCCATCTCGGGCAGGCCATCGGTAATGAAACGAAGAGGCTGCAACCTAATAAAGTGGTATTGTATGTGAGCTCGGAAAAATTCATCAACCAGTTCCAGGATCATAGCCGTAATAATGCTATCAACGATTTCATTCATTTCTACCAGATGGTGGATGTGCTGATCATCGATGATGTGCAGTTTTTTAACAGGGCGGAAAAATCGCAGGATGCCTTTTTTGCGATCTTTAATCATCTTCACCAGAGTGGTAAACAGTTGATACTCACTTCCGACAAAAGTCCGAAGGATCTTGAAGGGGTACAGGAAAGATTATTAAGCCGGTTCCGCTGGGGGCTGAGCGCCGATCTGCAGATCCCTGATTATGAAACGCGTATAGAGATACTGGAAAAGAAGATGAAGAATGACGGCCTGGAAATGCCGAAAGAAGTGATTAAGTATCTGGCTTATAATATTAACAGTAACGTGCGGGAGCTGGAAGGCGCTTTGATTTCTTTATTGGCACAATCTTCGCTGAACAAGCGTGAAATAGATTTAGATTTGGCGAAGAGAGTGCTCCGAAATTTTGTGAAAACCAGCAGTAAGGAAATCACTATTGACACCATTCAGAAAATGGTTTGTGAATTCTTCGATGTTCCTTACGATAAGCTTCTGCAGAAAACCCGTAAGCGGGAAATTGTACAGGCGAGGCAGATTACCATGTACCTGGCCAAAGCATTCACTAAAAATTCCCTTAAAACAATCGGCGAGCATTTTGGCGGCCGCGATCATACTACGGTTATCCATTCCTGCCAGACCGTTAAGGATCTGATGGATACGGACAGCGCCTTCCGGGAAAGCGTGGTGGAATTGCAGCAGAAAGTGCAGTTGGCGGCGATGTAAGGAATATTCCTTTTTCTTTTGATATTTTTGTCAGATAACGCTTATTTTTGCCGTCCTGTTCAAAGATTTGGTGAGGTGCCTGAGTGGCCGAAAGGGCCGGTTTGCTAAACCGTTATACGAGCTTAAACTTGTATCGAGGGTTCGAATCCCTCCCTCACCGCATTTGTCAGTCGAAGCTTTAGCGAAGGCTGGTTTTCTGTCCTGGTAGAAACAAAAATTCTAAAAGCCTGCAAATCATTCTTTGCGGGCTTTTTCATTAGGCGGAAAGTCGGAATCATTGTCTTATAGATTGAGATAATCCTTGCCTGGTAAGGGTTTGAGCGAAGCTGCCGGAATAGAAAAAAGACCGCCAGGGAAATAGCGGAAAGAATATAAATGAAATAAAATTTTCTATTTCTAATTGATCGCGAAACCTTATTTTTGCATCCTTGATTTTTTAACCGGATCAGGATTATTTATTAGGATTCGGGGCGTAGCGTAGCCCGGTTATCGCGCCTGGTTTGGGACCAGGAGGTCGCAAGTTCGAATCTTGCCGCCCCGACTAACATAGACAAGGTGGAGTAAACTCCACCTTGCTTGTTTTTATTCCCCTCTGAAATATTCTTCACTGCTGCAATTCCCTCAAATACAAGATTAATTTTAGTAGTTCGAAATGTGCCCGTTTGCTTATTATCGTAAACACCTTCAGGAAAAAGTGGCTTTTGAAAGTTTTCTTTGGCCTTTGCTTCGCTGGAAGCCCATACCAGCGGCAGTTTGGTAGAAAATGTAAGCGCAGCCGAAACGTATTCTTTCAGGTTCGAAATGGATGGCTTACAAAGTTTCATCGTATCCGGTAAATCAACTTTCTCTTTCCTTAACCCTCTCATCAGTTTTATCAAACGTTTTGTAAATCTAAATGGCAAAACAAAATTGAAAGAAGATATTCTCCGCTTCATTAATTCCTTACAGAAAGCTATTGTAGAAAAAAGATAAGGAAGTCTTCACCCTATGCCGAACAGGTAAAGTTTATCCAGGGCAATGCCTAATGATTGATTTACGCAGTTTTAGTTTATGGCATTGCGTATATTTAAGAGTTAGCGCCAAGTGTAACGAAGACAACTTCAAAACTTGAAATAGTTATAAAATGAAAGCAATAGTTTATACAAAATATGGCCCACCAGAAGTGGCTCAATTAACGGAAATTGACAAACCTAAACCCAATGACAACGAGGTATTAATAAAAGTATTTGCATCCACAGTAAACAGAACTGACTCAGGTTTTCGTAGTGCTGAGTATTTTATATCACGATTTTGGAGCGGACTTTTTAGACCAAAATATTCAATTTTAGGTTGTGAGTTTGCAGGGATCATTGAAGAAACTGGAAAGAATGCGGGCCTATTCAAAAAAGGCGACAAAGTTTTTGGCTTTAATGATAAAACTTTTGGTGGGCATGGTGAATATCTAACTA
>JBDTVL010000004.1:0-17568 GCA_040007215.1 Flavitalea sp. | reverse complement strand
ATGTTGCCTATGAAACCATCAACCGTTTGCAGAATACCGGAACCGCCGATTGGAGCAAGGAAAAAGGCCTGGTATCGGTATGGTTGCTGGGCATGTTCACCCCATCAGAAGAAACAACCGTTATTATCCCTTTTACCCCACTGAAAAATGCACGTGAATATATAACCGATAATTATTTTGGGGTAATGCCTCCGGAGCGGTTACAGGTTAAAGACAGCGTATTATATTTTACCTGCGACGGAAAACACCGGACAAAGATTGGTCTGTCGCCGCTTATTGCACGGTCAATCGCGGCAAGTTATGATTTTGAAAAAAATGTGCTCACGCTGTTATTCTTTCCTGTCGATAAAGACGCCTCATATGTGAATTCAAAATGGGAAATCCAGAAAGAACCATATAAAGGCGACGTAGTTAACAGTTATAATGATGGTCCGCTGGCAGATGGTTCGCAAATGGGCCCCTTTTATGAAATTGAATCTT
The DNA here is from genome assembly GCA_040007215.1 of Flavitalea sp. Classification (GTDB taxonomy): domain Bacteria; phylum Bacteroidota; class Bacteroidia; order Chitinophagales; family Chitinophagaceae; genus Flavitalea. Next base: position 17,088 of record JBDTVL010000004.1, on the reverse strand, counting down.
CCTCGCCGGCTATATCGCTGAAAAAAGGAGCTTTCTCAGAATACCGGCAAACCACCTGCCATCTCCAGGGTTCTTACCAGGAACTTAAAACAATCGCCGCGAAATTATTAGGCGTTAACCTCGATGTTATCAGAAAATAATTCAGCGCTAAAGAAAAACAGATCATGCAACTATATAAAATCAGCACAGGAAATATTCTACTGCATAACGACAAGGCCTACAACATTAAGGGAGAATGGGATGAACTGATCAACCAGCCGAACTTATACAAAAGTCTGCTGACGCTTATCGGGCAATCTGCCACTTTATCAGAGCAGGAATACAAACCGCTACTGGAAAAAAATGTACTCGCTCCTATTGGTCAGCAGGAAGTCTGGGCATCAGGCGTTACCTATCTCAAAAGCAGAGATGCACGGATGGAAGAATCGAAAGACAAGGGCGGCGCCGATTGTTACCAGCGCGTTTACGAAGCCGAGCGACCTGAATTATTTTTCAAGGCCCTTCCTCACCGCGTTTCAGGACATTTGAAAGAAGTGTATATCCGCAAGGATTCAACCTGGAATGTTCCTGAACCGGAGCTAACGCTTTTCATTAATAGTTGGGGAAGTATACAGGCCTATACGGTTGGCAATGACATGAGCTCAAGAAGTATTGAAGGAGAAAATCCACTCTACCTTCCACAGGCAAAGATGTATGAGAAATGCGCCGCATTGGGACCCTGTTTATATATTCCCGAACAACCAATTCACCCGGAAACGAATATCACTTTATCAATAGAAAGAAAGGAAGAAGAAGTATTCCATGGAGTTGTAGCCATCAGCAGAATGAAACGCAAGCTGTCTGAACTTGCCGACTGGCTCTTCCGGGAATGCAGCTTTGCCCATGGATGTTTTTTAATGACCGGAACAGGTCTTGTGCCCCCCGATCATTTCACGCTTGAAACCGGCGATATAGTACGCATAACCATCGACGGCATAGGAACGCTTGTAAACGCTATCGCTACACAACCATAGCCGTTTTCTTAAGTATATTCACCAGAACATCATCTAACATTGCATGCAACAGCCAACTAAACAGAATTACACCATTGCGTTCGCCATGGTAACCAGTTTATTTTTTCTTTGGGCCTTTCTTCATAACATGAATCCGGTGCTTATTCCGCATCTTAAAAAAGCCTGTCAGCTTACTGACTTGCAATCGGCGCTGATTGATACCGCTGTTTACCTGGGCTATTTCAGTATAGCTTTACCGGCAGGGTGGTTCATGCATCGGTATGGCTACAAGAAAGGAATATTGTGCGGCTTGCTGCTGTATGCCATTGGCGCTTTATTATTTATTCCGGCTGCATCTTCCCGGAGTTATGAATTCTTTTTATTCGCCCTGTTCGTTATAGCCGCGGGAGCTACATTCCTGGAAACGGTAGCTAATCCTTATATCACTAAACTTGGCGACAAGTCCACTTCCGAGCGACGCCTGAATTTTGCTCAGTCATTTAATGGCGTAGGCGCTTTTATTGCGCCGATAATCGGGGGCAAGTTTATCCTTTCCGGTATAGAGCATACGCCCCAGGAGTTACAGCAGATGTCCCCACAGCAGCTAACCGATTATCTCTCTTTCGAAGCGGGCACCGTAAAAATTCCTTACCTGATTATGGCGGCGGTGGTTATTCTGGTAGGACTTTTATTTCTAGTGAATAAACTTCCGGAAATAAAAGATGACGGCGTCGATGATGAAAAAAAATCTTTCTCCATTAAAGTATTCCGTCATAGTCATGTTACCTGGGCAGTGATCGCCCAGTTCTTTTACGTAGGCGCCCAGGTTTGCGTGGGCAGTTTCTTTATCAGGTTCTCCAGGTTCACCGCCGATATACCTGAAAAACAGGCTGCTGAATTATGGGGATATATTGCTATGGTAGGATTTATGGTGGGCCGATTTGCAGGCACCTTCCTGATGCGTTTCATAAAGCCCGCCCGGCTTCTGACTATCTATTCCGCTATTGTGCTCATACTTTTGACGGTTTCCATGACGCTGAAAGGTAGTGTTGCCGTATATATGCTTGTGACGGTTCCCTTCTTCATGTCCATCATGTTCCCGACTATTTTTGCTTTAGGTATTAAGGGGCTTAATGAAGATGAATCAAAGATCGCTTCATCCTTCCTGGTTATGTCGCTGGTAGGCGGAGCCATACTACCGCTCGCTATGGGCATTATTTCAGATCGTTCGCATAGTATTCAGCAAGCCTACATCGTTCCGCTTCTTTGTTTTCTCGTCATCTTTTATTTTGGATGGAAGGGCTATAAGTATAAGGGCATGAATGCCGTAGAATAATTATTTTCATATAAACATTTGCCATATGAAATATAAAATAACGGGTCTCCTGCTGGGGCTTATACTAACACTATCCAGCGTTCGCGCACAAGATTCACTGATAAGGCTGATCGTTCGCGGCGATGATATGGGTTTCACTCATTCAGGAAACCTTGCCCTTGTAAAAACATTCAAAGAAGGTATAGAAAGATCGGTGGAAGTGATCGTTCCTTCGCCATGGTTCCCCGAAGCGGTGGCTTTGCTGAAACAGAATCCGGGTATTGATATTGGCATTCACCTGGCTTTGAGCAGCGAATGGGCCACCGTTAAATGGAGGCCGCTTACCTACTGCCCCAGCCTGGTAGATAGTAATGGTTATTTTTTTCCGATGATCTTTCCCAATAAAGATTATCCCGGAAATGCCCTCAGAGAAAATGCCTGGAAACTGGATGAAATAGAACGCGAGCTAAGATCACAGATAGAAATGGGGCTAAGAAACCTTCCATCTATCACCCATGTATCCACGCATATGGGCTGCGGAGACCTGGACCCACAGGTCAATGCGCTGGTAAAAAAACTGGCCAAACAATATAATATTGATATTGACCCCCAGGAAACGGGCGTTGAAAATATCGGTTACGAGGGCCCTTCGGTAACCTTCAATGAAAAACTAAACAGCTTCCTGAAAGCCATAGAAAGTTTACAGAAAGGCAAAACCTATTTGTTCATTGATCATCCTGCGCTTGACGACCCGGAGATCAGGGCGGTATATCATACCGGCTATGAGAATGTTGCAGATGATCGGCAGGCGATTACAGATGTATGGACCAATCCGCTGGTTATTGATGCGCTGAAGAAAAAAAATGTCAGGCTTATCAATTACGCCGATCTCAAAAAGAAATCCTAGTTCTGCGGGTATCCAAATGAAGTTTTATTTCCGGCGGCTAAATACTGTTTCCATAAAAATACGCCTTGTTATATTTGCGCATTAGCTTAATATTACAATAGCCTTTACTTCTTAACCAGAAAGTATTCAACAAGTATAAAACATAATAAAAGCTTTATGAAACGTAAACATTTCCTTCAGCATTCCCTGCTTGCAGGCGGATCGTTGCTAACGGCAGGATTAAATGCGGCGCCACTGGGTAAACCATGGGAAAATAATGCCGATAAACCATTCAACCTGAATTATGGGTTCCATGATGGAATGTTCGCTAATCACGCAGGAAAAGATTTCCTGGATCAGATCAGGTTTGCTTACGACAAAGGATTCAGATCTATTGAGGATAATGGCATGATGGGGAGATCGGCCGATATGCAATCGAAGATCGGCGACCTGCTGGCCAAACTCGGCATGTCCATGGGCGTTTTCGTATTGAATTTTGATGACTGGCCAGTACATACTTCCCTTACATCCGGATCAAAGGACTGGAGCGAAAAATTCATCAGCGCCTGCAATAAATCGATAGAAGTGGCCAAACGCTGCAATGCCAAATGGATCACTGTAGTTCCCGGCAATTTTTCCAGGGATCTTTCTATAGGATTACAAACTGCAAATGTAATTACTACCTTAAGAAAAGGATGCGCCATCATAGAACCGAATAACCTGATATTCGTGCTGGAACCCCTTAGTGATACGCCCGAACTCTTCCTTCGTAACTCCGATCAGACCTATGCAATCTGCAAAGCTGTTAACAGCCCATCGTGTAAGATATTATTCGATATGTATCATATGCAGCGTAATGAAGGAAATATCATCAATAATATAGATTCGTATTATGAGGAGATCGCTTATTTCCAGATTGGTGATAATCCAGGAAGAAATGAACCTTACACCGGCGAAATGAACTATCACAATATTTTCAAGCATATTCACCAGAAAGGATATACCGGGATAATGGGTATGGAACATGGTAAGTCGGGAAAAGGAAAAGAAGGCGAACTGACGCTGATCAAAGCATATCGTGATGCGGATAATTTTCTGTAACCGCAACTGTATTTTATATTAATCACAAAATTAGCTTTCCTTAATCAGCAAGCATATCATATGGTTGCCAGGAAAGCAATACCACCAAGAAACACAACTGCATGGCCCTATTAGAAAAACAGTTAAGCGTAAAAAAATCGACTATTCCGGATGCAGGCAAAGGGCTTTTTACAAGAAAATTGATTCCCAAAGGATCGAGAATAGTAGAGTATAAAGGAAAAATATCTACCTGGAAAGACGCATTGCATGACGATGGAAAGAATGGATATATATACTACATAAAAAGAAATCATGTAATTGATGCGCTTGCTTATAAATCATACCTGGCGCGTTATGCGAATGATGCCCGCGGGCTGAAACGGGTAAAAGGCATTTTAAATAATGCCGAATATGTAGAAGACGGACTCCGGGTATTTATTGAAGCCAAAAAAGATATTCCCGCCAATACAGAAATACTGGTAGGTTATGGAAAAGAATATTGGGATGTGATCCGGTTTAATATACCGCTATGGGCTAAAGAGGCAAGCTAAAGAGGAAGATCACACAGGCATTGCGCCTATGTATATACGCTTTAAAACAGCATTAACAAGCCTGGCTATTATTTATAGCCAGGCTTGTTAATGTTATGCTACTTAGTATTAAAAGAAAGGGGAATATTCAGTTTTATACTGAAATTCCTTCCCATATTAAAAACGCCCATCCGCCCTGTCAATAAATTCTCAGGCGCATACTTCAGCCGGCTAAGGTGGTTTTGGTAAGCTACATTTCCGATATTGCTGGCTGCCAGGAATAAACTGAAAACAGGTTTTCCTTTACTCACCACATCGCCCCCTAATCCTGCATTGAATAAACTATATCCCAACGTTTTTGTTTCCGTATTATATCCAGTAAAAGGATTATTTTGGTCAAAGGTATTGTCCAGTTCTGCCATTACGTAAAAGTTCCTGATGGTTTTTCCTTTTTTGAAAAACTCTCCTTTTATTTCATTGATCAGACGTGCGGCAGGAATAAATGGAAGGTTTTTATTTCCATCCTGTTCTTTACTCAGCGTTCCCCTTACAAAGGAGAATGTATTTTCTATATGCAGCCAATCCAGGGGATGAGGATGAATATCAAGGTTGGCTTCCGCGCCATACAAGGTAGCATTGTTCTGGTCGAACTGAAATGCAAAAAACTGATCGGAGCCATTGGTAATAATAGAATCACCCCCGGATGTGGAAGATAACTTCCGGTAATAAATAAAGTTGCTGATAGCGTTATAAAATACATTTCCTGAAAAGGTGACATGTTCGGTAGCAATCTCTAAGCCTGCATCAACCTGGAAGCTGGTTTCTGATTTAAGGTTTTGCTCGCCATATTCAAACCTGTTGGTTCCTTCATGAGCGCCATTGCTGGACAGCTCAGGAATACTGGGCGCCCGGAAACCGCGGGCAACATTTAATTTGAGCGTCATAGCCTTACTCGCTTCATAGCTAAGCCCGATACTTCCGGAAACATTGGAAAAATTTTTATTGAAATGTGTGAATTTAATATCATTTCCTTCCTGCAAAGCTTTTGAATCCACGGAACGGTTATCAAAACGGATGCCGCCGCTAAAAGTAAGTTTATCCAGTTGTTTCTGTGTATATACAAATCCGCCAATATCGAATAGTGAATATTCCGGAATCAATACCTCTATACCTTTATTTTTATTGGTTTGCTCCATTCCATTAACGCCAATAGTTGTTTTCCAGTTATTATGTTCTGCAAAATGATATTGCAGATTGTAATTGATCGTGTTCAGGTCAAAAAACAATGCTTTTTCTGAGAGGTCCAGTACATTTCCAAATTCCTTACGCTGGTTACGCTGGTAACCGACAGTTAAAGTCAGCCGGTCCTGTCTCACTTTAAAACTGTTTTCTGAAGCTATTTTCATGTGCTGAATCCGCTGACGCGGGATGTAAGGATCTGTCGATTTAAAGTCTTTATCTGTGGCGATCGTTTCCTCCTCAGTACCATTATTATTGATCGCTTTAATGAATTTTCCGGTGGCATCATCTCTATCACCTTCTACCAGCCCGGGCTGCTGGTCAAAGCTACTCACATAAAGATGACTATATCCCCAGTCTTTGTTCAGTCCTATATATCCGCCAAAATCTTTTTCATTAAACCTGGAGTTGAAAACATAACCGTCATATTTATTCTTATAATCTGCGGCAGCCTTATAAGAACCGTAAGCGCCCCAAATAAAGCCATGCTGGTTTCCTCCAATATCGGCATGCAATCCACGCTGCCTGTTATTACTCTGGTAAACGCCAAGCACATTGCCCTTGATGGTTCCTTCAGTTGCCGGAAGTATAGATATAATATTAACCACTCCCGCCAATGCATCACTGCCATACATAAGCGATGCTGGTCCTTTTAATATTTCCGCTTTACTTACATTAAGCTCATCAATCTCGGTTCCATGTTCATCGCCCCATTGCTGACCTTCCTGCCGGATACCATCATTCACCACCACTACCCTGTTGTAGCCTAACCCGCGGATAGAAGGCTTGGAGATAGATGGCCCTGTAGATACCTGCGAAACGCCGGGCGTTTTACTCAGCGCATCGATCAGGTTAGTGGAAACGCCTCTTAAAAGGTCTTCTTTTTTCAGTATACTAACAGGAATGGGTGTGTGCCTGACAGATGTAGCGGAAGAAACACCGGTAACGGTTACCGCTGCATTTTCAGTATAAGAATGGCTTAGCGCAAAATCTTTCTGAACATTACCTGCTAAGGCAATATTTTCTATTATAGAGGTATAGCCCAGAAAGCTTACCTCTATAAGATATTTACCCTGCGCTATGTTTTGAATTTTATAAATGCCTTGTGCATTGGAAGAGGCTCCTGCTCTGAGATCGGGGAAATAAATATAAGCGCCCTGCAGTGACTCCCCTGTTTTACCATCAGTAATTCTGCCTGATAAAATATTCTTTCCTGTGGTTGCTAATTTTCCCAGAGACTGATTAGCGGAAGTCGACTGGGCAGAAGCGTTAAAAAAAATGCCCAGGAACAACGCCAGCGAAAAAACATGTAGCGTACTATTTTTCATTTACGAGTATTTAATGATTCAATAGAAAAGTATGCGGTATAACTTATAGGAAGTCAATCCTCAAAACATACTTGTGGGTGATGGGATAAAAACAATTGCCGCAATGATGCTAATAAGATCATTCAGGCAGGCTATACTGGTCAGGAAACCGATGGAGGGCCACGAAGGCTATAGAAAAAAGGGCTCGTGAAATGATAATCGTAAAAGAAATGTTCCTGCAGATCAGAAAAAAATACAGGAATAGAAAGTTCCACCCTATCGGCCTGGTCAGTAAATGGCGATTCTACTACAAGATGATCGCAGTTACAACGGAAGCCGGCTTTATCTACCTGGTTGGTATGTGGATATTTATTGAGGGATAGTGAAAAATCGGTATGCTCCGCAAAAAGATCATGCAAAAAGATCTTCGGCGTCATACCAAAAGCAAACACTGCCAGGAGCAGCGAGCCAAAAAGCTTTTTTATAATGAAATGTCGGGTCATTTTTCTGCTACGTAGTTGCAAATTACAGAGAATTCAACAAAACTACCCTGATATTTTACATCTTACCTAAAATCTTATTTTTTTTGATGCATTAGGTAATTAACGCAACGCCCGTTAACCCCTGCCTGAACAAATTTGTCCATCCAATAAATATCCTGTACATCATCTGGAAATGCGTTGAACGAAAATTCATCCGGTTATCCATTAGATTGCAGTCAGAAATATACATAACCTGCTATATTTCCATTATCATTATAGTTTGCTGCAAACTTAAACAACTGCAGGTGCGGAGCTTATTCTTTATGTTATATAATCATGAATTTTACCGGGCGTGTGGTTATTGCTTCATCATCAGGTTCAGCAGTTTCCTGTCGAGCTGCTGACCATACCAGTTTTCATAGGTTACATCCTGGCGCCTGGAATTCAGCACGCCGAAATCGCCGGAGAATTCCCAAAGTGCAAAACCAATATTATTGGCAGAAAGAATGCCGAGCACATCGCCGAACCATGCCAGGAAAACTTCGTGAGGCGTTTTGTTCCAGCAACCGCATTCTCCGCAATGCACGCCCACACCCTCTTTCACCAGGTCTATCCAAGGCTGGTAAAATTTTCTCAACATCTCTTTACCCAGGTATTCATTACCTACCTGTCCTGGCCATTTCGGCAGAGGAACATTTGCGGTATCTTTCATGGCCCAAGGCGCTTTGTAATGAGAAATAATACCCGGATGATATCCGCGGCAGCTCTGGGCAATATTGAGATCTTTAATTTCCGGTATCACTTCGCTGCCAATATTATTACCGTCGGCTATAACCAGGTGAAAAGGATTTTCTTTACGGATGGCTTCTGCTGCAGTTTTGGCCACCTTACGATAAACATCTCCGGGAACCGGACCTCTTTTGGAATGCTGATCGTTCATGTCTTCACGCGTACCCGGCTCATTGAGGAGGTCGAAACTAATTTTTTTAGAAGAGGTATTTTTGTAGCGCTTCGCCCACATGTTCCAGTGAAAATAAAAAGCATCCTGGGCGGCCTGGTCTCTCCATAAGTTAAAAGGTTCATGAAACCCAGCATTAACGCAGTATCCAGGGGCGCGATGTAGATTAATGCTAACATGCATGCCATATTTATGGGCCAGAGCTATGAACTGATCTATTTTCTCCAGCGCTTTTTCATCCAGTTTATATACTTCTTCAGCAGAAATATTTTTGCTTCGATCTATATCCAGGTAATAAGGATAAGCAATAGGCATCCTCACAAAATCAAATCCCCAATCTCGCATCCAGCGGAAATGATCTTCAGTGGTAGGAGGCCTTGATGTAGCCGGATCTGGCGAAAAAAAATCAAGGAGGTTGAATCCTTTCCAGTGAGGCAGTTTGTTTTTAGGCGGATAAGGTATTTCCACAACGGAATCTTTGCCTGCCAGCCCAAAAGCTGCAGCCGCCATGCCTGCATTTATTATAAAGGATCTTCTTTGCATATGGTATAATTTGGATGCGCTTTTCCTTAGTAAACAGGCATAATGCTCAGATGAATATTCTCGTTCCGGTGCTCAGGTAGCTCTCCCGGAATGCTTTCGGTGTAGTGCCTTTTTTCTTCTTAAAGATACGGTTGAAATTAGAAATATTATTGAAGCCCGAGTTATAGGCGATCTCTGAAATGGATTGCGTGGTATCTATCAGCATACGCGAAGCATGACCCAGGCGCACTTCATTAAGGCTGTCGATAAAGGTCATGCCTGTTCGCATTTTAAAAAACCTGCTGAATGAAGCTTCCGACATATTAGCCAGCCGGGCTACATCGGCCAGCGTAATCACTTTGTCAAAGTTGTGATTAATATACTGCATGGTCTTTTCAACTCTCCGGCTATGATAAAAGTTATTCTCTGTATTATTAAAAGAAGCATCAGATAACATACCCATGTTACGCGAAATGGAGAGATCATGGAGTATCGACATCAGTTCCATCACCGAATCAAATCCTTGTTTATTATTCAGATCGAGAATTCGCTGCGCCACCTGATCCGTCGTAGCTTTTGAAAATAGAATTCCCCGGGCCGACTTTTCGAACATGGACCTGATAAAACTAAGCTGATTTCTTTTAAGAAAATTGGCGTCAAAAAGATCTTTGTGAAACTGGATGGTCACTTCCCTGATATTCTTTGAAACACAATGGTGGGTAAACCAGGCATGCTGCAGATTAGGCCCAACCAGTACCAGTTCCATATCATCTATCTCCTGCATATGATCGCCCACAACCCTTTGCGCTCCTTTTGCATTAAAGATCAGGTTAAGTTCAAATTCTTCGTGGTAATGAAGGGGAAAGTTGAAATCAGATTTCACCCTGGAGAATAAAGTAAAGCAGTCGCCCTGAGTAAGAGGAGTTATCTCTTTGAGCATCTCATTTTGCATATAATCTTTTCTTATGGCAAGCTAAAAGCAAATTCTTCCTAAAAATATGTAATTATGGCAATAAAAGTATCTAAATATTTCATGGATTATATACCGATTTATTACTAACAGACACAGACTTCTACAAAAAAAGTACAATTAAAGGGCAAAAAAGTATCGTTGGGGGATACCATATTCAACATACATTTGATGAACGCTTCCATATGAAAAAATTAAGAAAGACCCCAGTCTTATTCTTACTGATTTTTATGCACTCCCGGGCAAGTATAATAGCCCAGGGAAAAGGCCCCATAGACAAATCGGCCACCATAGAAACGGTGAGGCTATATAAAATATGCATCGGCTTTCCGCCAAGGGTATCATGTTTGGCCACCAGGATGATCTCGACTATGGCGATAACTGGAAATACATTTCCGGTAACAGCGATATAAAAGAAGCGACAGGCGATTATCCCGCTAAGGAAAAAATATACCGTCATTGAAAAAGGAAATTTAACGCATGAACCTGCAAATAATTGATATTTCCATTATCATTTCTTACCTCACGCTGATGATATTGATCGGGTGGGTTCTCCGCAAGAAAGCCAGCGCGAATAAGGAAAGTTATATGTTGGGAGGAAAGAAACTCCCCTGGTACATGCTGGGATTAAGCGATGCATCGGATATGTTCGATATCAGCGGCACTATGTGGATGATCGCCTTATGCTTTGTATATGGTATTAAAAGTATCTGGATTCCCTGGTTATGGCCGGTATTCAACCAGGTATTCAATATGATGTTCCTGGCTAAATGGCTTAGACGATCTAATGCCAGCACCGGCGCCGAATGGCTGGCCACAAGATTCGGAACAAAAGGCAAAAGCGTTACCGCCTCTCATAATATAGTGGTGGCATTTGCACTGATCGGTTGCCTCGGATTCCTTGCCTACGGTTTTGTAGGACTAGGAAAATTCATTGAAATATTCGTTCCATGGCGGCTGGTGGAAGGCTATATACCTTTCACTATAGCGGAAGAATATGTACCTCATGCCTATGGCATTGTGTTTACGCTGTTCGCTATGTTCTATTCCATTTTAGGCGGCATGCACAGTATCGTACTCGGTGATGCGATCAAATATATGATCATGACCATTGCCTGCGTATCTATTGCAGTGATCGCTATGATCAACCTGCACGGAAAAAACTTACATGTTCCGGAGGGTTGGTTCAATCCTTTCTTTGGATGGAAACTCAATATGGACTGGTCATCGATCATTCCTGCAGCCAATAAAAAAATTTCCGATGACGGATTCGGGGTATTCGGCTTCTTTTTTATGATGATGTTATTCAAAGGCATATTCGCCAGCCTGGCAGGACCGGCGCCTAATTATGATATGCAGAAAGTGCTCTCCACCCGTTCGCCGAAAGACGCTTCCAAGATGACCGGTTTTGTTTCTATAATACTGCTGCCGATACGATATTCAATGGTTATTGGCATTACCGTACTGGCATTGCTGTATTATGACAAGCTGGACCTTTCATCGGCTAATGGCGTGGATTTTGAAAAAATATTACCAGCCGCGCTCAATAATTTTCTTCCCGCAGGCATTCTTGGGCTGGCCTTAACCGGATTGCTGGGCGCTTTTATGGGTACATTTTCCGGAACCCTGAATGCAGCGCAGGCATATTTCGTTAATGATATTTATCTAAAGTATATCAATCCTGCAGCCTCCAATAAAAAGATCATATCGATGAACTATTTATCGGGCGTACTGATCGTAACGTTGGGCATCATACTCGGATTTTTTGCAAAAGACGTTAATAGTATTCTTCAGTGGATCGTAGGCGCTTTATACGGCGGATATATTGCCGCCAATATGCTTAAGTGGTACTGGTGGCGTTTTAATGCCAATGGTTTTTTCTGGGGAATGATGTCGGGCATTGCCGCCGCCCTTATTTTTCCTTTTGTATTCGACGGGTTACCCTTGTATAACTGGCCGCTGCTATTCCTTATCTCTTTCGGGGGATGTATTATTGGTACTTATACCGCTCCTGCAACTGAACCTGAAGTACTGGAAACATTTTACAAAACAGTAAAGCCCTGGGGATGGTGGAAACCCGTTCATGAAAGCGTGATAATAAAAGATCCTTCCTTCGAACCTAACAAAAGATTTAAACTCGATATGTTCAATGTGGTATTGGGAATAATAGCGCAGAGCTGTCTCACTATCCTTCCTATGTATTTAATATTATGGATGAAGATGCCCCTGCTCATTACGGTGGTATTGCTTACTTCAATCGCAGTGGTTCTTAAAAAGACATGGTGGAATAAACTAGAAAACTAAGCTTATACCAATATGTAAAATTGGAAAGATTTACTTCCTAAACAAAAGTGTATGAACAAGAATTTTGAAGCCCGGTTACAGTTCTTACAGGAAAAACACCAGCGCTTAGTGACCAGAACAAATATTGAACAAGCGGCGACCAGCGGCTTTTTTAAGCGCTACCAGTTCCCTGTGTTAACCGGCGAGCATACGCCATTATTCTGGAGATACGACCTCAATATATCTTCTAATCCATATCTCCTGGAACGTTTTGGCATCAATGCCGTTTTTAATGCCGGCGCTATTAAACTGGATAATAAATACCTTATGGTGGCAAGAGTGGAAGGAACAGATAGAAAATCATTCTTTGCGGTTGCGGAAAGTTCAAACGGCATTGACAATTTTCAATTCTGGGATCATCCTATAAATATGCCAGAGCACGAACCTTACGATACCAATATTTATGATATGCGGGTAGTGAAACATGAAGATGGATGGATTTATGGATTATTCTGTACGGAGAGAAGAGATGACTCTTATCCTTCCGGCAATCAATCGGCAGCTATTGCCCAATGTGGTATAGCGCGAACAAAAGACCTTAAAAGCTGGGAACGCTTACCTAATCTGAAAACGCCATCGCCGCAACAGCGAAACGTAGTATTACATCCCGAATATGTACAAGGGAAATATGCATTCTATACCAGGCCGCAGGATGGTTTTATTGAAACCGGGGAAGGTGGCGGCATAGGATTTGGATTGAGTTTATCGATGGAAGATGCTGTGCTTGATAGAGAAATTGTGATTGACAATAAAGTATACCACACGGTCTATGAAGCCAAAAACGGTCTGGGCCCCGCTCCTATCAAAACCAAGCATGGATGGCTGCATCTTGCGCATGGCGTCAGAAATACCGCTGCAGGACTGCGTTATGTGCTGTACCTGTTCATGACCAGCATTGACGATATTACAAAAGAGATCTATAAACCCGGCGGTTATTTTATGGCCCCTGAAGGGGAAGAAAGGATCGGCGATGTGTCGAATGTGCTGTTCAGTAATGGATGGATACTGGATGATGACGGCAAAGTGTATATTTATTATGCTTCCTCCGATTCGCGTATGCATGTAGCCGTTTCTACGCTGGATATATTGATTGACTATACCATCAATACGCCTGCCGATGGATTCAGGTCGGCGGCTTCGGTGAATACCATTCAGCGTATTATAAGCGCCAACAGCGCATATATTCCAATTTTAAAACAATCGGCGTTTAAAGTAAAGGAAGTGTAAAGATCAGGAAGCCACGCGCAAATCGTTCATCTTAAACTTACGTTATTGGATGAAATAATATTAGGGAAGCAGAAAGCATGAAAGAAACCTTACAGCGTTATCGCGGGGAACTGGAATCGGAGATGACGCATATCCTGGATTACTGGATGGCGCATTCCATCGACCTGCGGTATGGAGGATTCCATGGACAGGTATTCAATGACAATCATGTACAACCGAATGCGCCAAAAGGTTCGGTTCTTAATAGCAGGATATTGTGGACCTTCTCTTCTGCCTTCCGATTTACGGGCAATAAACATTACCTGCAGATGGCAGACCGGGCCCTCGATTATTTTTTAAAATATTTTGTGGATTCTGAATATGGAGGTATTTACTGGACCGTCGATTACCAGGGAAATCCCCTGGAAACAAGGAACCAGGTGTATGCGCTGGCTTTCGCTATTTATGCTTTAAGTGAATACAGCATGGCCAATCCTTCTTCGTCCAAGGCAAAAGAAATGGCTGTTCAGCTTTACCATTCCATAGAACGCTATGCCTTCGACATTAAACAGGGCGGCTATTTTGAAGCATTTACGAATGATTGGCAGGAACTGAAAGATGTTCGATTGAGCGACAAAGACGTGAATGAGAAAAAAACGATGAACACCCACCTGCACTTGCTGGAAGCTTATGCTAATCTTTACCAGGCATGGCCTGATAAGGTTTTATACCAGAAAACAGCCGACCTGATCGCGCTATTCATCAACAAAATTATTGACCCTGTTTCCGGGAGACTTCAGTTATTCTTCGATGAAAACTGGAACCATAAATCCACTATTATTTCCTATGGCCATGATATTGAAGCGTCCTGGCTCACGCTCGAAGCAGCCGAAAAAATCAATGATCTACAACTGGCGCAGCGTCTAAACCCTTTAGCGGTGCAACTTGCAATGATATCACGCTCAGGTATAGATGAAGATGGAGGTCTTTGGTACGAGCTTGACCCTGAAAAAAATCAACTCGTTAAAGAAAAACATTGGTGGCCCCAGGCTGAAGCTATGGTGGGCTTTTTTAACGCCTGGCAAATTACCGGCGACAATTCATTCCTCGACAATTCCCTGGCGGCATGGGCATTCACGCAGCAATATATTCTCGATAAACAAAATGGAGAATGGTTTTGGGGAGTAAAAGAAGACCATTCAGTAATGCAGCAGGAAGATAAAATAGGTATCTGGAAATGCCCCTACCATAATACCAGGGCCTGCATCGAGATCAGCCACAGGATAAACCGAATGTTGGAATAGCGAAGATCACTTTTATTTATGCTAAGATGCTTCTACTCCTGCTCAGTAAACAGGCAATAGCTTTACCTTTGCCCGATATGAACCTATTTACAGATAATGGAGACATCACGATTACCTGCAATAAAAGGCTCACTCCTTACCTGGCTGAAGAAGTAAGGGAACTTGGATTTGATATAGGGGAAACATTTATTACCGGGTTGCGTTTGAAAGGTAATATGCAGGATTGCATCAGGTTGAACATGAACGTACGCTGCGCCAGCCAGGTTCTTTATAGCCTGAATCATTTCGAAGCGGCCGATGCAGACGATGTTTACCGCGCAGTGAGCGAGATAGAATGGGAAAACTTCCTGCCCGAAGGCGTATATTTTTCTGTAACCAGCAATGTAAGTAATCCAACCATTAACAATAGTCTTTTTGCCAACCTGCGCGTAAAAGATGCGATCGTTGACAGGCTCCGAAACATTCGGGGCGCCAGGCCATCGACAGGCTCCGACCTGACAGGGGCAGTCATACATCTTTTCTGGAAGAATAAGGAAGCGGAAATATTCCTGGATACTTCCGGCGATTCGCTGGCTCGTCATGGTTACCGCAAAGTTCCTGGCAGGGCTCCGATGCTGGAAGCGCTGGCCGCAGCCACCATCCTGGCCTCGAAATGGAACAGGGCGACTCCCTTTATTAACCCGATGTGCGGCTCAGGAACGCTGGCGATAGAAGCGGCGTTGATCGCCACCAATACCCGGCCCGGATTGTTCCGCAACAATTATGCTTTTATGCACCTGAACGGATACCAGGAAGAAGCTTTTTTGCAGGAACGCGGGTTGCTGGAGAAAAAGATAACTACATTAAAAGGACTTCGCATCATCGCTACCGATTACAGCAGCCAGGCTATTACCAATGCGCGAAAAAATGCACTGGCAGCGGGCGTTGACGACCTGGTTGAATTCTCCGTTTGCGATTTTGCCGAAACCCCTGTGCCGCAGGGAGAGAAAGGAGCCGTTTTCTTTAATCCTGAATATGGCGAACGTCTTGGCGAATTGTCCGAACTAGCGGAAACCTACCAGCGAATTGGCGACTTTATGAAAAAACAATGCGGCGGTTACTCCGGTTATGTATTTACCGGCAATATGGACCTGGCCAAAAAGATCGGACTGAAAGCAACAAGGAAAATTGAATTTTATAATAGCGCTATCGACTGCCGCCTGCTGGAATATGAATTATACGAGGGCAGCAGAAGAGAACGCGTATAAATAAAAAGGCCCGGCAACCAATGGTTCCGGGGCCTTTTATTTATAAAAGTATACATTAATTTCTCTTCCTGATCATCTTCACCGCTTCAGCGATCTTTCCATTAACCTTCAGCGCTATAATATAAACGCCGGTTCCCATCTTTGTTTCAATTGAACTTAGCCTTATGGTATTATGACCTGCAGGTATGCCATCGAAGTTATGACGGTAGATGATCCTGCCAGACAGATCATATACATCAGCGCTGATCCTGTTGTTTGCCGCGCTGTTATAGAAATCAAGATTAATAAAATCACTGAAAGGATTCGGATAGGCTTTTATAGCGGTCAATGGCTGGATCGTTGCGCTATTATTCAATGCCGCATCTATCGGCATATTAGCCGTATTCGCTACCGTTCCGCCCTGGGTGTCCGTATATTCTTCAATAATAAATCCTGAATTGAATCCATAACCCCCGTCTTGCGCGGTAGAGAAATTCAATAGTACCTGTCCGCTTTGATCGGGCGTTATATCTCCTATATAAACGATCTTGGTGTTATTTTGCCAGGAGTTAAGATACACGGTTCTGCCATTGATGGTATACGTAGCTGTATAGTTGCCGCTGAACCATCCATTTGGACTGGAACTGCCAATAAAGCCAAACCTGTACCTCCTGCTATAATTTAAGCCCGATACCCTGACCTGGCAAACCTGCGAATTGTCGAGCCAG
>JBDTVL010000003.1:0-18607 GCA_040007215.1 Flavitalea sp. | reverse complement strand
GCTCTTACAGAATCTTCATAGAACTGCAATCTCGGCAGGTATCCCGGCATCAGGTTAGTGGAAGATATCCTTTCGATTTCTTTCAGTCGCTCTGTACGTATGGTATCGTTAAGATATTTTTCCATCATCAATGAGGCGATTGGAGCCGCCCAGGTTGAACCAAATCCTGCGTTCTCCACCACTACGGCAATAACGATCCTGGGGTTTTCTCTTGGGGCAAAACAAACGAACAGCGAATTGTCTTTAAGTTTAATACGCTTTCCGTCGATACGACGATAGTTTTCCGCCGTTCCGGTTTTAGCGCAGATATTGATTCCCGGGATCCTCGCTATCTTACCCGTACCGAGTTCCACCACATCCTGCATACCGCTGATCACCGTTTCATAATTGTCTTCGGAAATATGACTGAGCACTTCATGTTTTTCCTTGTAAGGCTTTAGTATGGAATCGCCGGCGGTTTCACCATCGATCGACTTCACAAAATGAGGCGTATAATAATATCCCTTGTTAGCGACAATAGAAATACCATTGGCGATCTGTAGAGGAGTTGCCAGCATCATATCCTGTCCTATGCCAAGGGTTATATTGGTGCAGGAGTTCCAGGAATTATTATATACTTTATTATATACGGAGGTATCTGGAATGTTCCCGCGATCTTCGCTGGGCAGATCTATACCTAACCGTTTGCCATAACCGAATTTATTCATGTATTCGTTCCATTTCGAATAACCCAGACGCACATTATGGTATTCCGGGTTATCGACGATCAGCCTGTAAGCATTAGCGAAAAAAGAGTTGCAGGACCATGCAATTGCAGTACGAAGGTCCTTTGCATGTCCCGGCCATTTTTCTGTGCATTTAACAGGCCTGTTACATCCATGATAGGCGCCCAGGCAGGAAATGCCGCTGGAAGAATTGATCACGCCTTCATCCAGGCCTATCAGCGCTTCAATAGGCTTGTAAGTAGATCCTGCAGGATAAGTTCCTTTGATTGCGCGGTTGAGTAGCGGCGCGGCGGCGTCAAGCACCAGCCTGCCATAATTTTTTTGCTTATTGGGGCCGGTAAGTTCATTGGGATCAAAATTAGGGCCCGATACCATGGCGATAATACCTCCGGTCTTAGGTTCAATAGCCACTACTCCTCCTACTTTACCTGCCATTAATTTTTCAGCCAGGCGCTGTACGTCCACATCGATATAGGTTTGCAGGCTGCGGCCTGCAATAGCGGCAGTATCGAATTTGCCATTCTCATACGCGCCTACCAGCCTGTTCTTATTGTCTTTGATCAGGTTGTTCACGCCTCGCTGTCCCATCAGAACGCTTTCATAATAAGCTTCCAGCCCGCTTCTTCCCACATAATCGCCCATCATATAAAATCCTCTGGACCTTTTGATGATGTTGGAATCCGCTTCTCCTACATAGCCCAAAATATGCGCTGCGGCATTAAAAGGATACACGCGCACGGGTCGCTCTACCAATGCAAAACCTGGAAATTTCCAGATATTCTCATCAAGTCTGGCATAAATATCGGGAGGAAGCAAATCTTCGTATATAGATGGCCGGTATCTTCCATTCTTCATCCTCGCTTCTTTCATACGGTTGTCGAATTCAGCGGTATCGATCTGCAGCAGGTTGCATAAACTGGCAGTATCGATATTCTTTACTTCATTGGGCGTAACCACCAGGTCGTACATGATGGTGTTATTAAGAATAGCTTTCCCCTTGCGGTCGTAGATGATACCTCGATTTGGATACACCACTTTCCTGAATACGGCATTATTCAGCGCCAACTGCCGGTAATTGTCAGACACCACCTGTAGGTTAAACAGTTGCAGTATAATGATCAGGAAAACGCCAAGAAAGATCAGGCGGATAATTGTACTTCTTGACTGGTTAAAAACGGACATAGGATTTGTTATGCGGTATTGGTCCTGAATTTTTCTTTTCTGAATACAAGCAGTTCACATAAAAAGATAAGCGCCATACTTACGCCAGTGGTGGCTAATACTTTACCTATGAAATACAGAAAAGTTCCAAAATCAAGCCATTCTAAAAATACAAGATATCCGTTATGAATAAAAGTTAAAATGAAAACATATGTGGCATACGGCGCCAGGCCCATACTGGTAATGGAAGGCGAACGGTAATTCTGTTCAGCGCCTTCCTGCCTGATAAGGATATTAACAAGGAATGGCCGTAAGTAAGCTATCATTGTGCAGGCGGCGGCATGAAGCCCCGGCGTTTTGGTAAAATAATCAAGGCAAAGGCCAAATACAAATCCTGTAAGGGTCAGTCCAAGCCTCGGCGTATTAAAAGGCAGCCATAGTATGTACAGGAAATACAGGTAAGGCACAATGAACTGGTGAAGCGGCTTTACCTGGAACAGTACAAATACCTGGATCAGGATGAATAACACGAACCGGATAATATTTTTAAGCAGTTTACTCATTGATTCTTTTTTGCAGCCTCCTCCAGTTTTTTCTGTTCATCCTTTTGCAGGTTGTCTACAATATTCACATATTCCACACTGTAAAAATTAGTGGCGGGTTTAATTTTGAGCGTATAAAAATTGCTTCCCTTTTCATCTACCACCTCCAGTATGGTTCCAATTAAAATATTGGGAGGAAATGATAACGAATACCCGCTGGTAACGATAGAATCGCCCTTAATGGCTTTAACGCTCTTAGGCAGGTTGATCATGGTTACATAATCAGGAGTAACGCCATCCCATTGAATCTTACCGATCTCGCCCGATTTTTTCAGTTTTGCGCTCACGCTGCTCTGACGGTTCAGCATTGACATCACCACAGAAAAATTTTCGCTGGTATTCACCACGGTTCCTACCAGTCCATTGGGGCTCACTACGCCCATATCTTTGGATACACCCTGTTTTTCGCCGCGATGAATGGTGAGGTAATTATTTTGCAGCGATACGGAGTTATTGACTACCACTGCCTGCCGCCAGATATATCTCCTGAAATGACCCAGCGTATCATAAGCAATACTGTCCCTGATCACGGCCAAGCTGGTATCGGCATCCTGGAAATTACTTTTTAAGGAATTGAGCAGTCGCTCATTCTGAACGGCCAGCGCCTCGTTGGATTTTTTAAGATGGAAGTAATATTCTACGTTGCTGTATTTGGAACTCACTCTACCGGTCAGTTCATTAGCAACGCCCATGAAGGCTGCTTCATGAAATTTATTATACCTGATTAGAAAGGATAAAGCTATGATCTGCAACACCAGGAAGAAAAGAAAATTAAAGTACCTTCTGATGAAGAGAAAGATATTTCGCACAGAAGTAAGTTTTATTATCGCATCACAAAAGGATACCTGTCATAATGTTTCAGGGCTAACCCTGTTCCTCTTACCACGCTTTTCAGCGGATCGTCGGCAACATGCACGGGCAATTTTATTTTTTGGCTCAGTCGTTTATCGAGGCCGCGTAATAAAGCGCCGCCGCCTGTTAAATAAAGTCCGCGGCGGTAAATATCGCCAGCCAGTTCAGGAGGCGTCATTTCCAGCGCTTTCAGGATGGCTTCTTCAATTTTGAAGATACTTTTATCAAGCGCTTCGGCAACTTCCTGGTAGCTGACCATGATCTGCTTGGGAATACCTGTTACCAGGTCGCGGCCATTCACAGGCATATCTTCAGGAGCTGTTTCCAGGTCCTTCATAGCTGCGCCGATATTTATTTTTATCTGTTCGGCGGTTCTTTCACCGATCAGTAAACTGTGATAGCGTCTTAAGGCTTCCATGATATCTGCAGTAAATTCATCGCCTGCAATACGGATCGACTGATCGCAAACGATACCTGCCAGGGCGATAACCGTAATACCAGTTGTTCCGCCGCCAATATCGATGATCATGTTACCTACGGGTTCTTCCACGTCGATACCTATACCTAATGCCGCAGCCATAGGTTCGTGAAGAAGATATACTTCTTTTGCTCCGGCTTGTTCAGCGCTGTCGCGAACGGCGCGTTTTTCTACTTCGGTAATACTACTGGGAATACAGATCATCATTCTCCAGCTTGGCGGGAAAAGCGGTTTCTTAGGGTAGATCATCTTGATCATTTCCCTGATCATCAGTTCCGCTGCGTTGAAATCGGCGATAACGCCATCTTTCAGCGGCCGTACGGTACGAATGCTTTCATGCGTCTTTTCGTGCATCATCAATGCCCTCTTCCCTACTGCCAGCACGGTTTTAGGATTATTTCGGTCAAGCGCCACGATGCTAGGCTCGTTCACCACAATTTCTTCATTATGAATGATAAGGGTATTGGCCGTACCCAGATCCATGGCGATCTCCTGTGTAAGAAAATTGAATAATCCCATTTTTTAAAGGTCAGATTTTAAATTAAGGCGAATGTCAGCAAAATTGATGGAAATAATCGGAATTAACAAAGTAAACCAAACACTTGTACGCATTTTTTCCTTTCTGCAAAATCTGTTGTAAGTGAAATGTCTGCTTTATCGTGTATAAACATAAAATATAGGCGCTTTAGTATAAGCTGGAAAGGTTTAAAGCGGTTTTCTTTTGCCGGACATACCTGCAGCGCAAAAAACCCCTAATTACCTGAACTCATAACCGATATCCGCCCGGTAGAACATGTCTTCAAAATACATGTCATCCAGCGCCGCCAGCGACCGTTCTACAGCTTCATCCACGGTAGTTCCATAGGAGGTAACGCATAATACCCTTCCTCCATTGGTCACGACATACCCTTCCTTTATAGCTGTTCCCGAATGAAAGATCATACTGTTGGGCAGTGTAACATCCAGCCCGGTTATCTTATATCCTTTTTCATAATTGCCGGGATAACCGCCACTCACAGCCATTACGGTGCAGGCCACGCGTTCATCCACATCAATGGTTATGGTATCCAGTTTGCCATTTGCGGTAGCCAGGAACAGCTCTATCAGGTCGTTCTTTAACCTGGGGATCACCACTTCCGTTTCCGGATCGCCCAGCCTGCAGTTATATTCGATCACAAAAGGATCATCGCCTACTTTGATAAGCCCTATAAAAATGAAACCCCGGTAATCGATATTATCTTTCTTCAACCCTTCCATAGTGGGTATGATCACCTGGTCCTTCACCTTCTGCATATAGGTTCCGTCTGCAAAAGCTACCGGGCTTACAGCCCCCATACCGCCGGTATTAGGTCCTTTATCGCCTTCATTGATCTTTTTATAGTCTTTTGCCTCGGGCAATACCACGTAGTTCTTTCCATCGGTCAGCACAAAAACGCTTGTTTCCACGCCTTCCAGGAATTCTTCCACCACTACCTTCCTTCCCGCATCGCCAAATTTGCTCTGGTGGATCATCAGTTCATACTCGCTCATGGCTTCCACAAAGCTTTGGCAGATGATCACGCCTTTACCCGCCGCCAGTCCATCAGCTTTTAATACAATAGGCAGGCTCATACCCTGCAGGTAAGGAATGCCATCCTGAAAATTATCCGAATCAAATTCGCGGTATTCGGCGGTAGGGATCTGGTGCCGCCTCATGAAACTTTTCGCGAAAGCTTTCGAGCCCTCCAGTTTTGCCGCATCGCGGGATGGGCCAATAACGGGAATATGCCTAACGATATCGTCTTCGAGGAAACTGTCAACAATGCCATTCACCAAAGGCTCTTCAGGACCTACAAATACCAGGTCTATCTTTTCCTTGTGGCAGAACTTTTTAATAGCGTCAAAATCATTCAGCGCCAACGATACATTTATGCCTACTTCAGCGGTTCCGGCATTTCCGGGAGCGATAAATAAATTTTCACAATGCGGGCTTTTAGAGATCTTCCATGCCACAGCATGTTCTCTTCCTCCGGAGCCTAATAATAAAAGATTCATTTTCTATGGGATTTTAAACAAATGCAAATTTCGTTATTCCAGATTGTATTGACCAATAAAATTCGATGACCTAAGGCCTGTTTGCAATTAAATGGTACTTTAGGTAATAATATTATCTACTTATATAAAAAATGCCGATGCAAGAACAATCGTTGTCCGTCAAACACCCCAAAGGACTTTACGTGCTTTTTTTTACAGAGTTATGGGAAAGGTTTGGATTTTACCTGATGATCGGGATATTATTACTCTATCTCACCGATACTACCGGGCATGGCGGTCGTGGTTTTGAACTCTCTAAAGGCATAGATATTGTTGGCACGTATGTAAGCCTGGTATACCTCACGCCATTCATCGGCGGTTTATTAGCCGACAGGGTACTGGGATATTCGAAATCGATATTGATAGGGGGTTGTTTCATGGCGCTTGGTTATTTTATGTTATCCATCCCGGGAAGCGATGGATTATTGTATGCTGCATTGCTGATGGTGATCATTGGCAATGGTTTTTTCAAACCCAATATCAGCACGCTGCTCGGCAACATTTACAATAAGGAAGAACTTAAACCTAAAAAAGACGCCGCTTACAATATATTTTATATGGGCGTGAACATCGGCGCTTTCATCTGCAACTTTGTAGCCGCCTACCTCCGCATCAATTACACCTGGGGCGCAGCATTCGCCGCCGCCGCTGTAGGCATGGTCTTAGGCGTGATCATTTTCGCGTTTGGCCAGAAATGGGTAAAGCATGGAGATGTGATCAAGCCCCCGCAGAAAGACGATACGCCTTTATCAAAGATCTCCTTATTTGTATTTCTTCCGGCAGCCATTGCCGGACTTATCGGATGGTTCATTCCCGGCAACCTGATTGGTTCCGATTCCAATGACGCTTTTATTTTTGCCTGCGTTCCCATCATCATTTTTTACTTCTCCATCTGGAAAAGGGCCGTTGGTTTTGATAAAAAACGCCTGGGCACGCTGTTTACATTGTTTGCAGCGGCTATTGTTTTCTGGAATATCTACAACCAGAATTCCACTGCCCTTACCATTTGGGCTGAAACTTATACCAACCGGGAAACGCCAAAATCGGCAGATAATATTTTAAAACCTTTCGGATTTCTTCAGAGCCTGAAAACAGATCCGCAGGAAGTTCCGCTGATAGACAACCAATTCCGGGCGCAAACCGGTCCGGATGGAAAAGTAATTACCCATCTCGGCGTTGATCCCTATTTTCAGAACCTGCCTAAAGAGCAATGGCCAGCGCCCGGGCAGGACCTTAAACTCCTCTCCACCGAGATATATCAATCTATCAACCCTCTATGGATCATTTTGCTGACGCCCCTGCTGGTAGGGTTTTTCGGCTGGCTCAACACCAGGAAAAAAGAACCTTCCACGCCTACCAAGATGGCATGGGGAACAATCATTGCAGGGATTTCATCGCTGGTGATGGTGGCGGCCTGTCTCTCTACCAATATCTATGAAAATAAGGTATCCTCGGCCTGGATCTTTGCCAGCTATGGCGTGTTTACAATAAGTGAACTGTTTCTAAGTCCTATAGGGCTTTCACTGGTCTCTAAAGTATCGCCAAAAAGATTAACCGCGCTGATGATGGGCGGATGGATGCTGACCGTTTCCATTGGCGGAAAGATTTCGGGTATACTCGCCGGCTTCTGGGATAAGTTTGACGACAAAGCCGTATTCTTCGGCATTAGCGCTATTGCCGCGCTGGTAGCCGGTTTGGCGCTGTTTCCGCTGACCAAAAAACTAAGCAAAGTAGTGGAACAAGCGAATGCTTCTGATGATTAATATTACCGTAGTTTAACCAAGGGTAACGCCTTTCTAAAAATCTTTAAATATTAAACTGATGCCGGAGAAGCCGTTTCAACCCTTTATCGCCGCAGAAAAAAATGTAAAAGAACTGACGGTAAAATCCATCCTGCTTGGCAGTTTATTTGGCGTCATCTTCGGAGCGGCAACAGTTTATCTTGCCCTCAAAGCAGGGCTTACCGTTAGCGCTTCCATTCCTATTGCCGTTATTGCGATAACTCTTGGAAGAAGGTTTTTCAAAACCACCATTCTTGAAAACAATATTATTCAGACTACCGGCAGCGCAGGCGAAAGCATCGCAGCCGGAGTAGCCTTTACCTTACCCGCTTTTCTCTTTCTCTCTTCGCCCAACAGCGCTCAATATTTCAATTATCTCACTATACTAACGCTGGCCATTGTAGGCGGTCTGCTTGGAACATTACTTATGATACCCCTGCGGCGTTCGCTGATCGTAAATGAGCATGGCAACCTTCCTTATCCTGAAGGAACCGCCTGCGGCGATGTGCTCAAAGCCGGCGAAAAAGGAGGCGATTTTGCAAAAACCGCTTTCTGGGGCCTGGGCGTGGCTTTCCTCTACGCCATATTACAAAAAGTAATGCATGTGATCGCGGAAGCGCCCTACTTTGCCACAAAGCAAGCCAATAAATTCTTTCCCTCTGCAAGGATCGGCGGCGAGATCACGCCTGAATATCTGGGCCTAGGCTATATAATCGGTCCGCGTATTGCGGGCGTACTGGTAGCGGGCGGCGTACTTAGCTGGCTGGTATTGATACCCCTGCTGGCCACCATGATCCCCGCCGACACCATAGCCGCGCAACTGGTTAAGCTGGGGTACCTGACCGATATCGCCAAACCCGGCGGACAGGGCCTTTGGGACCCCGCCACCCATACTTTTGCCAACTATTCCTCAGCCATCTATTATGCCTTTATCCGCCAGATCGGCGCCGGAGCAGTAGCCGCAGGCGGTATCATCACCCTGATCAAGACCGTTCCCACCATCGTAAAATCGGTGAGGGCCAGTTTTGTTTCTATCAAAGACTCTTCTGCCGAAGGCGCTACAACCACTAAACGAACCGACCGCGACCTCAGCATTAAAGTGGTTGGATTCGGCAGCCTGGCGCTGGTGATACTGATCACCATATTACCTCAAATACCCGGCGGCAGCATACTTCAGAAATTACTGATAGGCATTCTGGTAGTCATTTTCGGAGCTTTGTTTGTGACCGTATCATCACGCATAGTTGGACTCATCGGCTCTTCCAATAATCCTATTAGCGGAATGACCATCGCCACCGTGATGGGTACCAGTCTTATTTTTCTCAGCGCTGGCTGGACCGGTCAATCGTATGAACCCTTAGTGCTGGTGGTAGGCGGAATGATCTGCATAGCCGCCGCTAATGCCGGCGCCACCTCACAAGATCTTAAAAGCGGGTATATTGTCGGCGCTACGCCGCGCAACCAGCAGATCGCGTTGTTTGTTGGCGTTATCGTTTCTTCTATAGTTATAGGCGTTACCATTAAATTCCTCGACAGGCCCACGGCGGAAATGGTGCGCCAGGGTATTACGCATGCTATAGGTACAGACAAATATCCTGCGCCGCAGGCCACGCTTATGGCCACGCTGATCAAAGGTATCTTATCGCAGAACCTCGACTGGCAATATATTTTTGTAGGCATGTTCCTTTCCATAGTAATGGAGCTCTGCGGCATCAAATCGCTGAGTTTTGCTGTGGGGGCTTATCTTCCACTGGCCACTACGCTGCCTATTTTTATTGGAGGAGCAGTAAAAGGATTAGTTGACGCCAAAAAACCTAAGCAGGAATTTACCTCCAACAGCGAAGAAGATGAACTGGGCAAAGGAAATCTTTTTGCCACCGGGCTGGTGGCGGGCGGGGCCGTTGCCGGCGTACTAATCGCTTTTTTAGCGGGATCAGATGCAGGCGCCAGTTTTCTTAGCGCCGTGACGATGGAAGAAGGATTATCGAAAGGAATTAGCGAAGGCGGATACTATATACTGGGAACCATTTTCTTTGCGGCAATGGCCTGGATGTTGTATAAAATAGGAAGGAAAAATTAGGCGACGGAAATAACTGCTTAAAAAAGAAATACTTTTAATTCATTTTAAAAGGAACAATCATTTCGAACACAGGAATATTGACTTCAAAAGTGGATTTATTATCGAGGTTTTCCATGGTATACGCGCCATGCATCTTTCCAAACTCGGTGCGAAGATTACAACCGCTTACATACTGATATTTTTCGGATGGCTGTAGCGTGGGCTGAACGCCTACAACGCCCTCTCCCTCTACTTCGCGCGTGGTTCCATTGCTGTCAATAATATACCAGTGACGGCGATACAGCTTTACTGGAAATATATTATGATTTTCAATGGTAATACGATACGCAAACATATACTCTCCTGAAACAGGATTGGAATAGTCGGGCTGATAAAACGTTTCCACACTAATCTCTATGCCTTCTGAGATCTTCGATACCATTAATACGATTTGTCGTAAATGTAAAAAAAAATTGCCTGCCTGCCTGCTTCTTACTAATAATTAACATGAAATGTGTAAAGCTTACTAAATTTACGACATAACAGGCACAAATATAAATGCGCCGGCGGCGTTAACAGTAAGTTGATCCTTAAACCAATAATTCATCATAAATAGAAAATAGTATTATGAAAATAGCTGTTGCGAATGGCGATGGAATAGGCCCGGAAATTATGGAAGCTGTTTTGTCCATTTTCAGGGCTGCAGAAGTAGAGCTGGAATATGAGTTTGTAGATATGGGAAAATGGGTTTTCGATAAGGGGTTTTCCAATGGAATGACGCCCGAAGCCCAGCATACTATAGAAAGCCTGGGAATACTTTTTAAAGGCCCTATGGAAACACCGAAAGGCAAAGGCGTTAAAAGCGTGAATGTTACCGCACGAAAAACCTGGAATACCTATGCCAATAAAAGGGTATTTCTGACACTTCATGGCGTGGATACAGTTTTTTCCAAGGCGGGCATTCCGATCGATATAACCATTGTTCGTGAAAATATAGAAGATACCTACGGAGGTATTGAACACATGCCCACACACGATGTTGCCCTCAGCCGTCGTTTTATAACCCGTCCAGGCAGCCTGCAGGTAATCAAGTATGCTTTTGAAATGGCTAAGAAAAAAGGCACCAAACGCATTACCTGCGGACATAAAGCCAATATCATGAAGCTTACCGACGGATTATTCCTCGAATGTTTCTATGAAGTGGCCAAAGAATATCCTGAATTAAATGCCGATGATATCATTGTAGATGACCTGGCTATGAAACTGGTGGTTCGTCCACAGGAATTTGATGTGGTTGTGCTCACCAACCTGCAGGGAGATATCATTTCCGATCTCTGCGCAGGATTGGTAGGAGGATTAGGATTTGCGCCATCCGCAAACATCGGCGATCATATTTCGATATTTGAAGCCGTGCATGGCACAGCGCCGGATATTGCCGGAAAAAATATCGCCAACCCAACAGCGCTGCTGCTAAGCGGTATCGCCATGCTTAGGCACCTGGGTATTATGGGTAGCGCCGCAGTTATTGAAAATGCTTTGTTGTACACGCTGGAAAGTGGTGTGCATACCGGTGATTTTGGGAACAGGGAAATACCTGCGCTGAATACTACCAGTTTTGCCTCGGCGATCATTGCCAACTTCGGCAAAACGCCTCAGTTAAATGCAAGACCCTTATTACCTAATATGCCGGTGACGCCTACGATGTTCAAACTGAGCGGCAATGAAATGATGGTATCGAAAGAAACAGAAGATGAAAGGATCGTGGGTGTGGATATGTTCATTCAAAGCGAAGAACAACCTGCGGTCATCGCTAAAAAATGCCAGCGTCATGCAGGCGTTAAATTCAAACTTATCAATATCAGCAATCGCGGAACGCAGGTATGGCCAACAGGATCTATGTATACCAATCTCGTGAACCAGTATAATGTACGATTCGAATCTATAGACGACTATCCGCTCAACCAGCAGGATGTGCTGGGCCTGTATGTGAGCCTTAGCGGCGATTTCAGGATCAGCAGCTCTGAATTACTACTGATGCGCGGCAATAAAAGGGCCTATAGCCTGGCGCAGGGACAATAAAGGTAAAATAATTTCAACCACCCTCCATGTCAAAGAAAAGATCGCCATCTAACGGTATTATCTATTCGACGGATCCGGAATTCCGGAATGAAGATGAATATCAGCCTACTGCAGAAACGCTTGCTCCTTCAAAACAGGCGTTAAGGATCAGGCTCGATACCAAACACCGGAGTGGAAAAGCAGTTACGCTGGTAGAAGGTTTTATAGGGAAGGAAGCCGATCTAGAGCTATTGGGAAAACAGTTAAAGACCTTTTGCGGAACAGGCGGAAGCGTTAAAGAAGGGCAGATCATTATCCAGGGCGATCAGCGGTTGAAAGTGTTGCCCTGGCTAAAGAAAAATGGCTATGAAAAAGCTAAATAGGCTCAACAGATCTGATCTGGAATAGCTTTCCCGATTTTTTTTGCATAAGCACTTTTTTGCAGACATTAAATAATAGGAATGGCCTGTATAAACATTGTTTACAGCAAAACAGCTTTAAGGCTCAGGTCCAGGCTTTGAGCCTGGTGGATCAGCGCTCCTACGCTTATATAGTCCACTCCCGTTGCCGCATAGTCGCAGATGTTGTCATAGTTAATGCCGCCGCTGGCTTCGGTTTCATAACGGCCTGCAATAAGTGCAACAACTTCTTTTATCAAGGCTGGCTCAAAATTATCCAGCATGATGCGATGCACTTTACCGATGTTCAATACTCTTTTCACCTCCTCTAAGCTGCGGGTCTCTACTTCTATTTTTAATCCCGGCTTTATGGTTTGCGTATATTCCCAGGCTTTGCCGATAGCATTTTCCAGTCCGCCGGCATAATCAATATGATTATCCTTAAGCATGATCATATCGTATAGGCCCATACGATGATTGAATCCGCCTCCTATTCTCACCGCTTCTTTTTCCAGCAGGCGGAAATTAGGCGTGGTTTTCCGGGTATCGAGGATCTTTGTTGAATAATTGGAAAGTCTATCCGCATATTTACGGGTCAGCGTAGCGATACCGCTCATGCGCTGCATGGTATTCAGCACAAGTCGTTCTACATTTAATATGGTATGTACATAGGCTTCAACAGCAAAAGCGATATCGCCATTTTTCATCGGATCGCCGTCTTTTTTGAAGGGAGAGAATACAGATGATGGATCCTGGAAAGCAAATATCTTCTCGGCCACGGACATTCCGGCCAGTATACCCTCTTGTTTGATCTTCAATACTGCCTTACCCCTGGCGCCAGCAGGAATGCAACAAAGCGTTGAGTGATCGCCATCGCCTATATCTTCTTTCAGGGCGGTAATGATCAGCATATTCAGTTGTTCGTTATAATCCGGCATACGGTATGTGTTGAAGAAGGAATGTATGGCTGCAAAGATCGCAAGTGAAAAGCAAATTTGATAAAGAAAATAAACAGGCGGGGCGCTTCTTCCCATAAAAAAATGCCCGGATATCCGGGCATATGAAATAGTTACTAACGGGTTGGCGGTCACTCTTCATTCTGAAAAGCTATTTCCTGTACTAACTGACGGTCGCCTTTTTGTTTCATGTAGAGTTTAGTGCGGAAATTGCCGTTTTTTGTTTGCAGCAATCCTATGCAGAATTGCGAACCGTTATTTTCGCCTTTATGCTTTACAATAAAATTTTTAACGCCATTACTAGCAAAAAAATCTTTCAGTATCATCTCCGCCTGGTTTTTGCTGAAATTATCGCTTTTGTTAGGTAAGGAAATATCTACTCTGGTATCGAAATATTTAGCCATCTGGCTGGCATTACCCGTACGTAGTGCAGTAAGCACTTCATCGATATTGTAAGATGGCGCAAACGAAGTAAGGAAAAGTGAAAGCGAAGCCAACACCAGTCCTATATTTTTTTTCATGATCGAACATTTAATCCCAAAATTGCGAAAAACATGCCAAAGTATCAAAGTACGAAAAATACTAAGAACTGGCGATTATACTACCTTTACTCAATCGTTAAAACTCTTAGGACAAACGTTAAAAAACTTCAATAAATGATGGATAAGATAACTAAAAAGGCCATTTTGGTCATTATGGATGGCTGGGGATTAGGAAAAGTTAAATCGGCCGATGCTATTCAGAATGCACACACGCCTTTTGTAAGTTCATTGTACAGCAAATATCCCAATACCACGCTGATCACCTGCGGCGAATTGGTTGGACTACCGGATGGGCAGATGGGCAACTCTGAGGTAGGTCATCTTAACCTCGGCGCGGGAAGGATCGTTTATCAGGAACTGCAGCGGATCAATGTAGCTATACGCGATGGGAGCTTCTTCTCCAATCCCGAATTACTCAAAGCGATCAGGGCGGCAAAAATAAATAATACCGCTCTTCATTTATTAGGATTGGTAAGCGATGGCGGCGTGCATTCGCATATACGTCATCTCGAAGCCATACTGGATGTTTGTAAGAACGAAGGACTTACCCAGGTATTCATACATGCTTTTACCGATGGCCGCGATACCGATCCGAAAAGCGGATTGGGTTTTATAGAAGAGCTCCAATTGCATATCAATAAAACCGTTGGTATGATCGCTTCGGTAAGCGGGCGTTACTTTGCAATGGATCGCGATAAAAGATGGGAGAGAGTAAAGCTGGCCTATGATGCGTTGGTCCTGGGGGTAGGCGAAACAGCCTCCGATGCCATCTCTGCGGTGGCCGACGCTTATGAAAAAGGCATCACCGACGAATTCATCAAACCTACTATCATTTCCAGAAATGGCGTTCCTGTAGCTACTATTAAATCGGGCGATTCGGTGATCAGTTTCAACTTCCGCACCGACAGGTGCAGAGAAATCACACAGGCGCTTACGCAGACAGACTTCCCCGATTTCAATATGAAAAAATTATCGCTGCACTATACCACGATGACTGACTACGATAAAACGTACCAGGGTATTGATGTGATCTTCGAAACGGACAACCTTAACAATACGCTGGGCGAAACGCTGCAGCGTTATGGAAAGTCACAGATACGTATAGCCGAAACGGAGAAATATCCGCATGTAACTTTTTTCTTTAATGGCGGAAGAGAAACGCCTTTCGATCATGAAGAAAGGATCATGATCCCTTCCCCAAAAGTGGCCACGTACGATCTGCAACCTGAAATGAGCGCCATTGAACTCACAAACGCCATCATCCCAAAAATAAACGGCGAAAGAGCCGATTTCATCTGTCTTAATTATGCCAATGCGGATATGGTAGGTCATACCGGGGTTTTTTCGGCGGGTATTAAAGCCGTGGAAACAGTAGATGCCTGCGTAAGCCGGCTGGTCGCCGCCGCCCTGCAACATGGGTACACGGTATTCCTTACCGCCGATCATGGCAATGCCGATTATATGGTCAATGAAGACGGAACGCCTAATACTGCCCATACCCTTAATCTTGTTCCGCTGTTCATTATTGACCAGGAATGGAGAGGAACGGTGAAGCCGGGCAAACTGGGGGATATCGCTCCTACTATACTAACGATGATGGGATTACCTGTTCCCGAAGAAATGACCGGGGTTGTGCTGACCAGCTAAATACCTGTTTGGGGCTGGATTACCAGCGGTTTCAGGGCTTGTTACCGGGAAATAAAAATCCGCCGGGAAAGGATAATTTTTTATTGCGTAAGCAGCTATTGCTTTGAAAAATTGTCTAAATTACAAGGCAACCAACGCGGTTCTTATGACCGAAGAAGCCATATTATCTGGATGTTTACATAATGATCAGGTAGCCCAACGGGAGCTATACGCAAGGTATAGCCCTAAAATGCTATCGGTGTGTTACAGGTTTGCCCATAACCGGGAGGATGCTGAGGATATGTTACAGGAAGGTTTTATAAAGGTTTTTTCCCAGATACATACTTTCCTGAATAAGGGCGCATTTGAGGGATGGGTAAGGCGGATCATGGTGCATACCTGCATCAACCATCTGAAGAAGAATAAAAAGTTCAATGAAAGCGTTGACCTTATTCATGCTACTGGGATCCAGGTAAGAGAGGAATCGATTCCATCGATCGTTCAGGCCAAACAAGTGGTGGAATGTATCAGGATCCTGCCCCTTGGCTACAGAACAGTTTTGAACCTTTACGCCATAGAAGGCTACTCGCATAAAGAAATAGGCGATATGCTGGAAATTGAGGAAAGCACCAGCCGTTCTCAGTATACCAGGGCAAAACAAATGCTGGAAGATATTCTCGTAAAAAAGAATATCATTCAGAAAGCAAGAAAAAAAGCAGAATGGTTTGGACTGGCGTCCGGAACCTGATCGCTCAATACATTATTGAACAACATATATATAACTTTATCATATCACGTAATTCCTATCCTTTGAAAATAGTTAACCGTACAAACACTAACGATCATGGACCAAAACTTCTACGATACTGAATTTGAGGAGCTTATTAAAGAGAAGGCCGATCAATACAAAATGTATCCTTCCGAAAAAGTCTGGAAAGGCGTTCACAACTCCTTGCATTCCCGCAAAAAATGGTATTGGTCCGGTTTTGTAGTGTTGTTATCCGGCATTAGTTATTTTGCCATTACCGAACTTGTCGCTCCTGTCTCTTCTACCCGTACAACTAAATTGCAGGTTGTTCCACCTACTGAAAAAACGGTAATAGATCCTGATCAACTGGTTCCCTTTACTGCAGATATCAATGATATTAATAACTCCGGCGCTGAAATAGTTAGAAGTATACAGGCGCCCACCTCAGAAATAAACATCGGAGCAGAAGATAATTCCTTAACCGGCAGTTTTGAAATTCCTTTCCCTATAGCCGATATCGAAGATCTGGTTAGCGGCAACCAGCAGGAAACAGGTTCCTTGGTGATCACGAGGCCTAAACCTTTCAGCAATCCCGAACGTTTTGATATCGAACTCAGACTTCCTGTGGCTGCTGATCAATCCTGGAAAATGAACGGAATGCCGATCAATAGCAATAATAAGGCAAGCGGGAGGAGTATTTTACAGCCAACCGCTGCTGTTGAAGAAAAAACCGAACTGCATAGGATCAACTGGCTCCAGGAACAAGCTGCATTTACTATGCCTTCCGGCAAACCAAAACGCATTAGCTGGCAACTGGCTTTTTCACCCACCATCAACTATAGAAAACTTACCGGCGGATCAAAGAATGCACACATAAAATCCATGATCGCCAATGTGCCTATGGCCCTGAGCATTGAAGGAAATGCGGATAACCTCGTTCGTCATAAACCCGCGCTGGGATTTGAACTTGGCACTCACGGACTATACGCCCTGTCTAAAGATCTTACTTTAAGAGGAGGAATACAATTCAACTATTCCAGGTATGATATTGCCGCTTACAGCGCTCCTTCCGAACAAGCAACCATCGCGCTGAATAATACTTTTCGCACCATCGCTAATTCTACCATTACCAATTATTCCAGTATCCGCAATTTCGGAGGAACAGCTATGGAAGATCTGCACAACCAGTATTTTCAGCTCTCTTTACCAATAGGACTGGAACTTAGATTACTGGGCAATGATCACCTGCAACTGAATATTGCCGGCAGCTTTCAACCTACCTACCTGCTTAATGCCAATACATACCTTATCACTACAGACTATAAAAATTACACTAAAGAACCTTCCCTTGTAAGAAAATGGAATGTGAACACAGGGGCTGAAGCTTATATTTCTTATACCAAGGCAGGCGTTAAATGGCAGGTAGGGCCTCAATTCCGCTATCAGCTATTTTCGAGCTATGCAAAAGAATATCCCATCAAAGAATACCTAATGGAATATGGTATTAAGATCGGGATAACCAAAACTATCCGCTGATACAAAAATTATGCATGATAAAAAAGCTGCTGTTAATAAACAGCGGCTTTTTATTTTTCAGCCTTTAAATGAGTAATTTTAGCGTATGAAGTATATACTGATGCTGCTGGTATTGGCAGGGCTTGCGGGTTGTAAAAACAATTCTTCAACAGTGTCTGCAGGCAACATCGATTCATCTGCCAAACCACCCTCCGATACTGCAGTCAAATCCTTTTTCCCTGTCATTGATTTCCTGAAAGGAGAGATCAGCGCCGTTGATTCCCTGCCTGTGGGTATTCTTAAATACACTACCAGGGGCAAAAAAACCGATTCAGCATATATTAAACCGGAAGAGTTTCACAGGCTGGCCAATGAATTTCTTCCCGCCGAACTGCATAGCCCTGCCTTTGAAAAAGAATTTAATGAAACATCTTTCTTTGATAAAAGCACAAATTCAGCCACTTTCCTGTATACTACAAAAAACAGGCAGTTGTCTTTACAGCGGGTAGATGTATTATCGGCCAGCGGGGAGGTTTACGATAAAATTAAAAGTATTTATATTGAACGGATCGCCCGGAGCGGAGATACAGCCATCACGAAAAAACTATACTGGAAACCTGAAAGAAACTTCCAGATGAGTACGCTGAAATCTGTAGGTTCGGGAGAACCGGCGATGGAATTGATAAAAGTTGTGTGGGATAACAGGGATTAATCAATGAATCAAAAAGAATTTCAGCAGATTGCCGATACCATCCCGGTTGAACCAGGGATATATAAATATTTTGACGCCCATCATGAACTCCTTTATGTGGGCAAGGCCAAGAGTCTTCGCAAAAGAGTAAGCTCCTATTTTTCAAAAACTTTTACTACTTACAAGACGCATGAGCTGGTGCAGCGCATTCACCAGATAGAATTTACGATAGTTGATTCCGAGCAGGATGCCTTTTTACTGGAGAACTCGCTCATTAAACAATTCCAGCCCAGGTTCAATATTGACTTGAAGGATGATAAAACCTATCCTTATATCGTGATC
>JBDTVL010000002.1:0-20872 GCA_040007215.1 Flavitalea sp. | reverse complement strand
GTCGGCGGCTCCATCAGCCCCAGCGCGCCGGCCGTGCCGAGCGGTTGTTCTTCCCGCAGGTAGGTGAACTCGACCCCGAAGTCGCGGCCGTCACCGAAGTGATCGACGATCCTCTCGGCCAAGTAGTGGGTGCTGACGTTCACCCGCCGGATGCCTGCCGCCTGGAGCTGCCTATGGCTATTGGCTGAGGGAATACAGACATTATGAATAGATTTAGCGTAACTATTAATCATTACAGTTAAGAAACCGCAATTTACTTAGTTTATTTAATCTCTCAATCTGTCCTCTTCCATTACCTTAAACACCCTGGCCGAGATCAAAATACTCAGTTCGTATAATATGACAAGGGGAATGGTCACGATCATCTGGCTCATCCAGTCTGGAGAAGGGGTGATGACAGCGGCGACAACCAAGATAGCCACATACGCATATTTCCGGTATGTACGGAGGAAGGAAGGCGTAATGATGCCAATCCTGGTCATAACATAAGCGATTACCGGTAACTGGAAGGAAAGCGCAGCGCCCAGGGTAATATTTACCAGGTTATCGACATAGTCGGACAGCATTGGCCTTGTTTCCAGGATAGTCGACGTACCAAGATGGTAGTTGCCGAGAAAGCTAAAGGTGAAAGGAGCCAGCAGGTAATAACCGAAAGCCGCCCCTGAAAAAAAGAAAAAGGAAACAAATATGATCGCAAAGCGGGTTGTTCTTACTTCCTTGGTGGTGAGCGCTGGTTTGATGAATTTCCAGAACTCCCAGAAAACATAGGGAAAGGCAAGAATGACCCCGCCAACAACTGCAATGGATATACTGGAAACAAACTGCGATCCGAAGGTGGTTGCCTGCAGTTTGGTATCCACAGCCGGCATACATAAACTATCGCCCATGCCTGCCCAATGGCTGAAGCGGCACAGCCCTTCATAACTGATAAAATCTTTCCTGATCGGTCCGAGGATAATAGTATCAAAGAACCAGTCCATTTTTATGAACAGAAAGATAGCCATGACTATTATAGCCAGCAAGGAGCGGACAATATGCCACCGGAGTTCTTCCAGGTGATCAACAAAGGTCATTTCCCTTTCCTGACTCCGCTTATTTAAAAAAGATAATGCCATTGTTTTATACTTCTGTACTTTTCATTTACTCAATCCGGTATTTCTCTGCTTTAACCTGTCCTCATTACTTTAAAGCGGGCAAATTTAGGCTATTCTGACTGGGTTTGAACGGAAACATCAACAGGGTGATTTCATTTAAACCTTCCTACTGCAAAATTTTCAGCCGCACCATTTCAATTCGCGTATCGCTAACATGAAGGATCTCAAATTCATAATCATTAATAATGATCCTTTCCTTTAGTTTCGGAATGGTTTCATATTGCTGAATGATAAAACCCGACAGTGTTTCTGATGATTCGTCAGGAAACTCCAGCCCGTATTTCTGGGCCAGGTAATCGAGTTCCAGCCTCCCAGACAAAATATATTCCTGGTCAGATATTTTCTTTTCTTCAAACTCTTCTACATCATACTCATCTTTGATCTCGCCGAATATCTCTTCCAGCATATCTTCCATGGTAACAATACCCGATGTGCCGCCAAATTCATCAACCACCCACGCAATACTTTTTCTTTCTCGGGTGAACTTACTGATCAGGTCGGTGGCGCTCATGCTTTCCGGTATTGCCGGAATAGGAAGCAGAATATCTCTTACAAATTCGGGCTTTTTAAAAAGATCCAGTTGATGAACGTATCCTACGATATGATCAATATTGCCTTCATATACCAGCAGTTTGCTTAGCCGGGTATCTACAAATTTTTTCCTAAGCTCTTCAATAGAAGTGTTCAGCAATATTCCTTCTATCTCTTTACGCGGAATAAGACATTCTCTCACTTTTACGGTATGCAGCGATAGCGCATTTTCGAAAAGATCGGTATTTAGGTCCTGGCTCTCTTCGCCAAATTCTTTGGTTTGCTGAAAGAAATGATCTAGGTCGGCGCGGGAAAACGGCTCCTTCTTTTTATCAATCCGCATATCAAATATGATCGTGAGAATCCATTGCGAAATCCTGACAAACAATAAAGAAACAGGGTAAAAAAGTTCATGAAAAAATCCAAGCAGGCCCGACCTTGCAGACAAGGATAACAGGGCATCGCTATTGGTTCGAAATACAGCTTTTGGAATGAATTCGCCCAGTAATATAACCACCACCATGGAGATGAGTATTTCCAGTAGCAGCCTGAATCCAAGGATAAGAGAACTGTTAAATCCTGTGTCATGCAGGATATGGTTTAATAAAGTACTGAAGAGAAGTATAAAGATGACGAGGAAAAAATTCAACCCTACAAGAATCGCTCCGATAAAACGCGATGGTTCATCGGATAAACGGGATAATAATATACCGCTGGCCGCCCCCTGTTTTTTCTTTAGTTCTATTCCTAACCGGTTCGCTGTGGCAAAAGCCACTTCAATGCCGGAAAAGAACGCAATAAACAATATTGCTATGATAATAGCAATTATTACAAATACGTCCATAATATGAATTCAATAACTCGTAATCTACCTACGAATTTAGAAAGAAAAAAGTATCATCTGCCTCTATATTTCTTTTAAAGCGGGGTTTCGGCGCCGGTATGAATGGACTGACCCGGCGTTTGTCCCTCATCAAGTATAAAGGATCGGACAAAATGCTCCGCTTCCTTACGTGCTCTTTCAAGGTTGTCGTTCATGATCGTATGACTAAAAGAATGCTTGAAGGATATTTCGTAAGCTGCTTTATTGATCCGGGCCTGCAGCGATTCCAGGGTTTCCGTTCCCCTCGATTCCAGCCGGCGCTTTAATTCACCGATCGTGGGCGGCTCGATAAAAATAGAAAATGTTTTATGCGGAAACTGTTGCTGCACATGGATTGCGCCCTTCACATCAATATCCAGCACAGGCACCTGCCCATTCTTCCAGATCCTGTTTAGTTCAGAAGCCAGCGTTCCATAATATTTACCTTCATACACCATTTCCCATTCAATGAATTCATTATTGCGGATCTTCTTCTGGAATTCATCGAGACTCATAAAATAATAATCAATGCCATCTCTTTCATTTTCTCTTGGCGCACGTGTAGCGGCCGAAACAGAAAATGTTAATTCTGGAAATTTCTCCAGCAAATAAGTGGTTACTGAAGTTTTCCCGGCTCCGGAAGGAGCGGTGATGATGAGTATCTTATCCGGAATGCTGTTCATTGATCCTTAATAATAATGATGACCTTAGTTACCCGATCCTTTTTATGGATGCGCCAAGTTTCTGTAACCGCTCGTCTATTTGCTGGTATCCCCTGTCTATCTGTTCAATATTATGAATTACGCTTTTCCCTTCAGCGCTTAAGGCAGCGATCAATAACGCCACGCCTGCGCGTATATCGGGACTGCTCATGGTAATACCTCGAAGGTTATGCTGCCTTCCAAGACCCACCACTGCCGCGCGGTGAGGATCGCAGAGAATAATCTGTGCGCCCATATCCATCAACTTATCTACAAAGAACAACCTGCTCTCAAACATTTTCTGATGGATCAGCACCGATCCTCTTGCCTGTGTGGCCACCACCAATACGATACTCAGCAGGTCGGGCGTAAAGCCTGGCCAGGGATGATCATAAATAGTCAGAATTGACCCGTCAAGA
Source organism: Flavitalea sp. (assembly GCA_040007215.1). Taxonomy (GTDB): domain Bacteria; phylum Bacteroidota; class Bacteroidia; order Chitinophagales; family Chitinophagaceae; genus Flavitalea. Next base: position 17,205 of record JBDTVL010000002.1, on the reverse strand, counting down.
AAGTTTTGTATTTCATAAATATCCTGAGCGGGAATATAAATATCATCGCCCTGAAAATTGATCTCTATTCCTAATTGGCGGAACTTTTCCGGTATCACTCCCAGGTTTTCTATTCCTGCATTCTTGATCACGATATTACTTTGGGTCATAGCGGCAAGCCCTATAAACGAACCCACTTCTATCATATCGGGCAGTAGCCGGTGAGTTGTTCCTGAAAGATGGTCAACCCCTTCAATGGTCAGCAGGTTACTGCCAATGCCTTTGATATTAGCGCCCATGCGATTAAGCATCCTGCACAACTGCTGAATATAGGGTTCACAAGCTGCATTATAAATGGTGGTGATACCTTCAGCCATTACAGCGGCCATAACTATGTTAGCGGTTCCAGTTACAGAAGGTTCATCCAGTAAGAGATCGGTACCCCGTAATTTTGAAGTCGTTAAATGAAAGAATCCATCTTCCGGATGATAGGTAAAAGCGGCGCCTAGTTTTTCAAACCCGATAATATGGGTATCGAGCCTCCGCCTTCCAATTTTATCGCCTCCGGGTTTTGGAATATAGGCTTTCCTGAATCTTGCCAGCATAGGACCGGCCGTCATTACCGATCCTCTTAGCCTGCCGCTTTTCTGACGAAAAGCATCGCTTTGTAAAAAATCGAGGTTTACCTCATCGGCCTGGAATATGCAGGTATCCCTGCTCTGGCGGTCTGTTTTAACGCCCATGTCCGACAACAGCTCAATAAGCAGGTTTACGTCTATTATATCCGGGATATTGCTAATGGTTACTTTTTCTGGCGTTAACAGTGTGGCGCTGATAATTTGCAGAGCTTCGTTCTTGGCTCCCTGGGGAGAGATCTCTCCACTTAACTTTTTTCCGCCGATGACTTCAAAAGACCCCATGAATAATGATTAGGTTTGATGGAATATGCTGCACAAATATAAAACCCTGACAGTATCCCAATCTGCCAGGGTCAAATATCATTTAAGCGTAAAAGGATAATTTATTTATACCTCTTCTTGTTATTATTGTTGTTGAACTTAACGCCGCCTCGATCGTTGCCGCCCCTGTTATCATTTCCACCTCGGTCATTACCGCCACGGTCATTTCCACCCCGGTCGTTACGGTCATTCCGGCCTCGTGGCTGGAATTTCTGGTTGCGTTTATTCCTGAAATCATTGAAGTTTCTTCCTTCATTACGGCCATCATTCCTTCCTTCATTAGGACGGGGGGCGCGAACGAACGGCGTATTGGTAAATGCCAACTGGCCTTCTGTGATAGTAGCGAGTTCACTTTGAATAGCGTCGTCATGAACGGTTTCTTTATGCCAGTTGCTATAAGCAAGTTTCATATAATAAGCCACTGCATTGCCGAAGCCCTGGCGTTTTTCAGGATTTTCTTCTCTCAGCGCCTTATTCACCACCAGCTCAAGATTTTTACCAAGATGCGCAAATTTCGGATAGCGCTTGGGGTAAGGCAAAGGTTTGGGCTTTGCTTTTAATGTTTCGCGGGTGGGTATTGGGTAGGGCGATTCAACGTCAAGCTTAAAATCGGAGATCAGGAATAAATGATCCCAGAGTTTATGACGGAAGTCTTCGACATTTTTCAGGTGAGGGTTTAAAAAGCCCATCAGTTCTATCACCGCAAAGGCATTACGCTGCCTTACTTCCTTATCCTCAATAGTCAGAAGATACTCGATCATTTTTTGAATATGTCTTCCATATTCACGCATGATCAACAGGTTTCTCCCTGTATTGTATTCCATGTCCTCAATATTACCCATAAAACAAAAGTAGTAAAAAGCAATTTACCTTGTGCATTTACATTTTATTTAAAATGTAAATGCAAAAGGTAAAAGGCAGTGAGCAAAGGCGGCTGTTACTGGAACAGTAGCTTGCCGGTAAACACTTTTTTGGAGGCCTGCTCCCTGGCTCTGAGGAAATAAACGCCCGGGCTGGGAGGATTATCCATATCTATCTGCAGGGTCTGGCTGTTATCCATCCTTGTTTTCTGGGTGAATATAACCTGTCCTACCTGGTTGGTAAGGTCAATAACATAATCGCCGGTCATGGGGGTATCGAACTCGATCTGGATCCTGCGAAACACAGGATTAGGGTAAATTCTCAGTCCGCCATACCTGGATGCGCCAAGATCAATACTCTTAATTATAGAGTATTTGTCGCGGTCGCCGGTTTTCTGTTTGATCCTGAAATATAATTTTCCACCAACAGGCTGATCAAGGTGGTATTGATAGCTGTATTCTGTTGAAGTACCATTAAAAGGTCCAGGCGTGGGTATTCCGATGCTCCTGAATTGTGATGCATCATAGCTGATTTCGATTTCATAGTTGGTGTTTTTGGATTCATTATTAGCATTGAAGCTGACAGATACATAATCCTTGTCTTTCTGCTTCAAGGAAAAATTCTGTATGCTTAGCGGAAGCACCATTGGGTTACAATATGAATAGGTCATATTAAATTCCACCTTATTCAAAGGGAAGCTGCCGAAAAAGTAATAGTCTCCTCCCTGGTCGGGGTAACAAAGGGCGCCGGTTTTATATACGAAGTCAACTGTCCCTATACCCATGTAATCGGTTACATCGGAGGTGGTTCCTTCAAAAAGTTTTTGCTTGTAAATAGTGTCGGGCCCCACGGCAATGAAGTCTGGCCCTACATTCGAATTGCCATCAGAGGGTTCCAGATGATGAGGACCATAGAATTTCTGGATGGATCCGGTAACATCAGGATTAATTCCGGGGCCTGTTACAGTATCCCAGCGTGTGTACTTCACACGGTAATCGAGCGCCACTTCCTCTTCATTCTCGAGTCGCCATCTCAGAACGCTGGTTACATAAGCCTTTGCATTAACGCATACCAGGGTACCCAGAGAGGCGTCAAATTTTGGCATGCTGAATACAGAAGTTTTGTTGCTCGAAAAATTGGTTGATACAGATTTTTCAATTGTCATCGGAGCGGCTCCATCGGAACATAAACATTGTGCATATAATGGGGTAGGTAAGTAGAATATCAGCATTACGAATGCCAATAATAAAGGCAAAGCAGAGTAGCATTGTTTCATAGGTACTGATTTAATTAGGAATCGGATTACGGACTTTGGACTAACTCAAATATACTCTATAGATAATCAAAATGCAATGGGATTAGTACTCCTTTTTTATGTACAGTATTTTCCGAAGTCGCATCCATAAAACCCTTACCTGGCCTGGATAACAGCGTGGGTTTTAACGGAGAATTGCGAAGAATGAACATGGTAGAATATTGGATACTGAAAGGTAAAAAAACTAGTCTTTCTTAGCGGTTTACACTTAAAGTAAACGCTAAAAAAAAATTCAGGGATATGCCGGACGTAATTTTACTAAAAATCATGCATGGTATTTTCCGCAAATGCTGTTTTAACCATTTTTCGATGCCCATTCCCCCGTAAAAACCACGCCTAAACTTAAAAAGGAAACCCTTCGGAAGAGGTATTTGCCTGGGTTGCATACAACATCCTCCATGATTAACTCACCTTCCATTTATTCTTCGTTTACTTACGTCTTTCCATTATTACCCGGTCGTTTGATGGGTCTTAACCTAGCACGGATACGCGAATATCGCCACATAGTATAAACACATTACCTTCGTGCCCAAGTTTAATAGTATGCAGTCAACCATAAAAATTGATGTTTCTCTCGACGACCGCCGGATGCCGGAAAAGATTTCCTGGACCGCTTCCGACAGCTCCGCTGATTCGGCCCGTAAAGCCAAGGCCATGATCCTTTCCTTCTGGGATGGGGCCGATAAATCTGCTCTCCGGATAGATCTTTGGACAAAAGACATGATGGTTGATGAGATGACCGATTTCATGTACCAGACCATGATGTCTATGGCCGAATCTTACGAACGCGCTACGCAGCAGCCGGAGCTATCCAATGAGATGAAAAAATTCGCGCAGCATTTTCACAAACAGTTCCACGAAAATCAACTAAAGAATAACAAAGCCCAATAAACTGACTATCATGAACCTCGAGGAAAAAATAATGGCGGAGCTCAAAACCGCCATGCTGGCCAAGGATGAAGTAGCCATGCGCAGCTTAAGAGCCATTAAAGCGGCTATCATAGTAGCCAAAACCGCCGAAGGAGCAGGAGGAGAGATAAAAGAGGAGGAAGAAATTAAATTGCTGCAGAAACTGGTGAAGCAGAGAAAAGATTCTCTGGCCATCTTCACCGAACATAGTCGCCATGATCTGGCCATTAAAGAAAAGGAAGAAATTGCCGTCATCGAAAAGTTCCTTCCCCAGCAGATGAGCGCGGAAGATCTGAAAACGGCTATTGCCGCTATAATTGCTGAAACGGGAGCTTCTTCTCCTGCGGAAATGGGTAAAGTAATGGGCATCGCCAGTAAACGCCTGGCAGGTAAAGCCGACGGAAAAACCATCAGCGCTACCGTAAAGGAATTGCTTTCGTCCTGAAAAGAGTTAACAGGCCTTTGAACAAACCAGCTATTTTACTATGCTCATAGACCTCTTTTTCCTGTTAATTATGTTGATGGCCATTGTAAAAGGACTGAGGCAGGGGCTGATCATAGGGTTATTTTCCCTGCTGGGCTGGATAATCGGGCTGGCGGCAGCCATGAAATTATCCGCCCTGGCTGCTGAGTTTATGAAAGATTCGTTAAATATCAGCTCCAGATGGCTGCCTGCATTATCCTTCCTGGCGGTATTCATACTGGTAATGCTGCTGGTAAGGCTGGGCGCCGGGCTTATAGAAAAAACCATTCAACTCGGCCTGATGGGATGGGCAAACCGGATCGGGGGACTGATCCTGTACTTGCTGCTGTACTCGGTGATGTTCAGCATAATCCTGTTTTTTGCCGTACAGCTAAAGCTGATTAAAGAAGATACCCTGGCCGCTTCCAAAGTATATCCCTATATTAAGCCCCTGGGACAACAGGTAATTGACGGCCTGGGCAACATCATTCCCCTGTTTAAGAATACCTTTGCAGAGTTGGAAGATTTCTTTGAAAAGATATCTCATAGGCTTCCCGAATAACTATTCCGGGGAAACAGCGGTTTTTTACACGACCATAATAAGTACATTCAGTAAATTCGTAATAGTGGAAGAATTAGTTTTTTGCACGAAAACGATTATTTTAGCGATTAATGATTGAAAGAAAGACTGAACCGATGAATTACCAGATTAAACAGCTTGACAAATTCAAATTCATAGAAGAGGGCAAAGGCGAACCTTTGATTCTTTTACATGGATTGTTTGGGGCGCTCAGTAATTTCTCTGACCTGATAGAATATTTCAAGCGTTATAACACTGTTATAGTTCCCATGCTTCCGTTATTTGAACTCGATCTGCTGCATACCACCGTTGGCGGGCTGGAGAAATACGTTCATAAATTCATAGAAAGACAAGACTATAAAAATGTTCACCTGCTGGGAAACTCCCTGGGAGGTCATGTGGGGTTGCTGCATACGCTTAAGCATCCGGAAAAGATAAAATCGCTTACCTTAACAGGAAGCTCAGGTCTTTTTGAAAGCGGTATGGGCGATAGTTATCCTAAAAGAGGTGATTTTGAATACATCAAAACCAAAACGGAACTAACGTTTTACGATCCCCAAAAAGCCACTAAAGAATTGCTGGATGAGGTATTCGAAACCGTCAATAACCGTTTAAAGGCCATAAAGATCATTTCTCTTGCCAAGAGCGCCATCCGAAATAACCTCGGTGAAGAAATCAGCCAGATAAAAACGCCCACCTTGTTAATATGGGGAAATAACGATTCCATAACGCCGCCATTTGTGGGAAGGGAGTTTCATAAACTCATCCCAAACAGCGAACTTCATTTTGTTGACAAATGCGGCCATGCGCCTATGATGGAAGTGCCTGAAGAATTCAACCTTATCCTGCATAAATTTTTGCGAAAACTTAACGAGCCTGCAACGGTGGCGTAAACGCTTCAGTCTGTAAAAATAGTTTTTGCGTAGATTACATAGACCTTTTTGCATTTACATTAAAAGATAAGGATACCTATTGCTAAACAAAGAACTTATATCGTCTTCCATTCCCTCTCTCCGGCTCACCGATACAGCCCAGAAAGCCCTTGACATGATGTCGGAATTCTATGTTAAGCAGCTTCCGGTTATTGAAGCAGATAAATATATGGGGCTGGTATTTGAAGAAGATCTGATGAATATTGACGGGTCTACCGAACTATCTACCATCAGCAGTCATTTCTCAAAAGTTTCTGTGCATGCCGGCATGCATTTTATCGAAGCGGTTCAAACAGCCAATGATTATCATCTCGGCGTTGTTCCGGTAGTGGATAAAGAAAATGAATTTACCGGCGTTATACTGGTAGCCGACCTCCTGAGACAATTAGGAAAGATAACCGGCGCCAGCGAACCAGGCGGCCTGATGATTCTGGAAATGGATCAGCGCAATTTTTCTTTTACCGAAATCAATAAACTCATCGAAACCAACGATGCCCAAATCACACAGTTAAATACGTCCTGGGATAATGCCTCCGAGTCTTTCCTGGTCACTATTAAGATCAACAAGTTTGAAATATCTGACATAGTGGCTACCTTCCAACGGTACGAATACGAAGTAAAATATTACTTTGGAGAAGAGTTGTACGAAAATGAGCTGAAGGATAATTACGACCACCTGATGAACTACCTGAATATTTGATCGCCCTTGTTTTGTTCGTAATATGTAAATCGAGTTTCGGAGACGAATAACGACATGCCCGCTTCAAGGACGACATATCATCTGATTATGCTGCTGGCTTTAGGTTATGCGTCAGGTTCAAACGCCCAATTCGCGCCTGTAGATACCGTGGCTAACCCCATAGTCGTTATTCCTAAAGTAGCCGATTTCGTGATCGGTAATATCATCATCACCGGTAATAAACGTACCAAAGCTTATATCATAGAACGCGAGCTCCCTTTTCGCCAGGGCGACTCAGTTTACCTTCCCGAACTGGTGCAGAAATTTGAAACTGCCAGGCAGCAGTTGATCAACACCCGTCTTTTTGTGGAAGCCGTGGTAGCGCTTAAATCGTTCAGGGGTTACCAGGTAGACGTTGTCATCGATGTTAAAGAGCGATGGTATCTTTTTCCACTGCCTTACCTGAAGCCTATAGACCGTAACCTTTCCGAATGGGCCAGGCAGGGTTTCGGCGCCGACAGGCTTAATTATGGCTTCAAATTCCTCCAATACAATTTCACCGGACGTAATGATAAGCTCCGGTTCTGGCTCATTACCGGCTACACTAAACAGATCCAGTTCCAGTACGATCAGCCTTATGCCGATAAAACCCTCAAACATGGCTATAAAATTGGATTTTCCTTTTCTTCCAATAAAGAGATCAATTACGCTACCATAAATGACCAGCAAAGGTTCACCGATACCTTTTCTGGTATTAAAAAAGTATACGCGTTTGCAGAATATAATTACCGCCCCGGTCTGAGAACCTTTCATTCGGTGCGGATCGGTTTTACACATCAGCAAATTGACAGCAACGTGCTCAGGGTCAATCCTAAATATTATAAGGATGGAAAAAACAAAATGGACCTCCCCGAAATATCCTATTCAGTAAACCACTATAATGTTGACTATATACCCTTTCCCCTCAAGGGCTGGCTTGGCGAAGGATCCATTCTGAAAAGAGGCATTCGCTCAAATACAGAAATGTGGCAACTGGCGCTTAAATATATCCGGGCCGTACCGCTGGGCAGAAAGTATTACTTTAACTGGCAGGCGCAGGGTACCGTAAGGTATCCTTTCGATCAGCCATTCTATAACAGCCAGTTGTTTGGCTATGGCGACCTGTACCTGCGCGGAATGGAAAGATATGTGATAGATGGGGTAGCGGGCATGATGGCCCGGCATACCTTCAGAAAAGAACTGCTGAAGTTCTCCGTTCCCACTCAGTTAAAGTCGGCATCGCATAACCGGATCCCATTTACCATTTATGCCAAAACCTATACTGATATCGGGTTCTCTTACAACAAAACGTTTAAAGATAATTCGCTCGCCAACCGAATGATGTATTCCGCAGGATTCGGGCTGGATTTGGTGACATTCTATGATTTTATCTTCCGGCTCGACTACAGCTTTAATCAATTAGGCGAAAAGGGCTTATTTTTACATCTCAAGAATGAGTTTTAGCGGTAGTTGAACCAGTAATTTATGATGCGTTTTTTTAACGCCCTTGTTTCATGGCGTTGCCGCTCGTTCCTTTACGCTTTGCGTGAAACTAAAAGGATCTCTTATTATGAAGGTAGCTATCTACAGCAGGATTATCGATTACGACCAGCAACTGCATATACAACAGCTTTTTGATGAATTATCGAAGAAAAATATAGTTCCGGTTATCTACTACCCTTTCTTCGACACTATCAGGTCATGCTTCACCGAGCCTCCGCAGGTGTTCCATAATTCTGATGATCTGGACGATTCCATAGATTTTCTGATCAGCCTTGGCGGCGATGGCACCCTGCTCGATACGGTTACGCTGGTCAGGAACAAGAATATTCCTGTGCTGGGCATCAATTTCGGCAGGCTGGGCTTTTTAGCGGGTATTGGCCGGAAAGAGCTGACTACCGCCGTTTTGGCCCTGGTCAACACCACTTATGTCATCGATAAAAGATCGCTGATACACCTCGATGCCAGCGCCCCTTTATTCAATAGCATGCCTTATGGATTGAATGAATTCGCCATTCATAAAACAGATACTTCGCCCATGATCAAGATCCATACTTATCTTAATGGCGAATTTTTAAATACTTATTGGGCCGATGGCTTAATTGTAGCTACACCTACAGGCTCAACAGGTTATTCGCTCAGTTGTGGGGGCCCCGTGGTTTTCCCGGAATCGGGCAGCTTTGTAATTACACCGGTAGCCCCGCATAACCTTAATGTGCGCCCTATTGTAGTTCCGGATAATAATATTATCTCTTTTGAGGTAGAGGGAAGAACCGATCATTTTATCTGCGCCCTCGATTCAAGGAAGGAAATAGTGGAGAAAAAGATACAAATTGCAGTAAGAAGAGAATCCTTCAACATCAGCCTGGTAAGGTTAAATGAGAATAATTTTTTACAAACATTAAGGGAAAAGTTGTCCTGGGGTCTGGATACAAGGAATTAACTTCATCTTGTATAAGAAAACGACGGGTAAAGCGTTACTGGTAAAATCCCGAAAGGGTTGCCGTAAATTATTATATTGCAAGTATGAAGAAAATTGCTTTGGTTGCTTTGTGTTTTGTCGGCCTGGCCGGTCTTAACAAGGGTGTTGCACAGTACGAAAGCGTGGTGATGGAAGGCGAAGTAGGTTTCTCTGTAGGCGCCGCACATTATTTTGGCGACCTCAATACGAGGGGGAAGATCAACAGGCCAAAACCTGCATTAGGACTGTTTTTCAGAAAACAGTTCGGCAATTATATCGCTATGCGGGTCAGCGCGCATTATGCGCAACTGGGCTATTCCGATATTTATAATACGGATAATGAATTCCAGAAAAGAAGAAACCTGAGCTTCAATACCAACATCTTTGAACTTGCCCTGCTCGGCGATTTCAATTTCTTCCGCTTTATTCCCGGTGATCCTTACCATAGCTTCACGCCTTATGTTACCCTGGGCGCAGGCGTTTTCAGTTATGATCCTTATGCCGTTTACCGGGGAAGGAAAGTGTTCCTCCGGCCGCTTGGAACAGAAGGACAGGGCAATGCAGCTTATCCCGATCGCAAACCTTACTCCTCCATGGGTATTTGCCTGCCGATAGGCGTAGGCGTAAAATATGCCATTAACAGCAGGATAAGCGCCGGCTTTGAAATTACCCACCGGTTTACCAATACCGATTATATCGATGATGTAAGCAAAACCTATATAGGCATCAACAGGTTCCCATCCCTTCCCGATGGAGAACCTTCAACGGCCCAGTTGCTGCAGGATCGCTCTTATGAAACCGGCGATCTGATTGGCATTGAAGGAAGACAACGGGGCCTTCCAAAACAAAAAGACCAGTATATCATAGCCGAATTCACGCTTTCTTTCAACCTTACTTCTTACAGGTGCCCTACGGCAGATTAAACAGGGTTTATTTACGGTTCGCGGGCTAAATCAGCCGAAGGCTTATGCTGAAAGAACCCGCTTTGCCATCATTCGTCATACTAAAATCTTACTGCCATCCCGGCAATGAAAGCTGCGTAAAAACACTCCAAAAACCGCCCCCGTACAGTCTCCTGTACATTTTCTCTTTTACATTTTACATTTTAGTACCTTCGTGCCCCAATAAATTAAGGTATGCAGAGCCTGAAAAAGCAAATCGATACTAACCGGCTCCCAAGTCATATTGCTATTATCATGGATGGCAATGGCCGTTGGGCAAAGGAAAAAGGGCAGGACAGGTTATATGGTCATTATCACGGAGTGGAGAGCGTCAGGAATATAGTGGAAGGATGTGCAGAACTTGGTATCGGATACCTTACTTTATATGCCTTCTCTACGGAGAACTGGGACAGGCCGGAAAATGAAGTGGCAGGCTTGATGGAGTTACTGGTTCAAACCATCCGGAAAGAAACGGAAACATTGAATAGGAATAATATCAGGCTGCATGTGATAGGAGACCTGACAATGATGCCACAGCATGCGGTGGACGAATTGAATGATTCGATGGAAATGACAGCGGTAAACACCGGCATGAACCTGGTGATGGCGCTGAGTTACAGCAGCAGATGGGAAATTGTGCAGGCAGTGAAACATATAGCGGAAGAGGTAAAAGCAGGAAAGGTAAATCCGGAATCCATTACGCAGGAAACACTTCAAAAGTATCTCTGCACCGGCAATTTCCCAGATCCTGAGCTTATGATACGCACCAGTGGCGAATACCGGATCAGCAACTTCCTTTTATACCAGTTGGCGTATGCTGAATTATATTTCACCGATGTACGGTGGCCTGATTTCAGAAAAGAAAACCTGTATGCTGCAATTCTTGATTTCCAGTCAAGAGAACGCCGTTTTGGTAAAACAAGCGAACAGCTTGGCCAGGAAATAAATGTTACCCGGTCTGATGCGTAGCGAAGTATTTCCTGAAAACCCTTGTAATAGGGGATGTTTAACAAATAGTTTTAATAAATCCTGTTAATTTGCCCATCATTAAAAAAACCGGAATGCAGAGGATATGTATGCCCAGTGTATTATTGCTGGCTTTTATTTTTTTTACAGCTTCCTCTCTCCGCGCCCAGGTAGCCAATGATACGCTGCCCGGTTCCATAGACCCACAGTTATTAGAGCTATCAACCTCCAAGGTTCCTAAGGAATATATTATAGGAGGAATAAAAATAACCGGAACAAAATACCTGGATGAGCAACTGCTGGTATCCATTTCAGGGATCAGCATCGGCGATAAAGCCCTGATCCCCGGAGGCGATAATTTCAGTAAGGCGATCAATAACCTCTGGAAACAAAACCTGTTCGCCAACGTTCAGATTTATTTTACCAGGCTGGAAGGCGAAAAGATATTTATCGAAATCAATGTTACGGAAAGGCCAAGACTGGGTAAATATTCATTCAGGGGAATCCGTAAATCGGACCAGGAAGAACTGGAAAAGAAATCGGGTCTTGTACAGGGCCGGGTGGTAACGGAGAACGTTAAACGCAGAGCGGTAGAAGCTATCCAGAAATATTATACCGAGAAAGGGTTTCAGAGCGCATCCGTACGTGTAGAAGAGCAGAATGCTCCCAACCTTACTAATTCTGTAAACGTTGTTTTCTATGTAGACAGGGGCGCAAAGGTCAGGATCAATGATGTTAACTTCTTCGGAAATACCACCGTAACCGACCTGAAGCTTAAAAAGCAGATGAAGGGGACCAAGGAGAAATCAAGAATGACCCTTTACCCCGAACATTCCGAAAGCGTTTACGGCGAAACAAAACAACCCAGCTTTAAAGATTACCTGGGGGATGTAGGTTTTCTTTCCCTGTCTAAAACAAGGGAATATCTCGATCCTTACTTCCGCTTTAAACTATTCAGCTCCGCAAAATTCAACCAGAAAAAATACGACGAGGATAAAGACAAGGTGCTGCAGTATTATAATTCGCTCGGTTACCGCGACGCCAATATTGAAAAAGATACCCAGTATGTTGATGCAAGAGGCGGACTGAATGTTGACCTTAAGATTAATGAAGGAAATCGTTATTATTTCGGCGATATTGCCTGGAAAGGCAATACCCGTTATTCTGATTCCATCCTTACGCTGATCCTCGGTATTAAAAAAGGCGATATCTATAATATTGAAACGCTTAACAAAAAGCTGGGTAAGGAATTGACCCAGGAAGGCGGCGATATCAGCGGACTATACCAGGATGATGGTTATTTGTTCTTCCGCATAGATCCGGTAGAAACTGCTGTATATAACGATACTATCGATTTTGAGATCCATATAGTGGAAGGTCCGCAAGCTACGATCAAGAACATCACTATTTCCGGGAATGAAAAAACCAAGGAGCATGTGATACGCCGCGAGATCAGGACACTGCCCGGTGAAAAATTCAGCCGCAGCGATCTGATCCGTTCACAAAGAGAAATTTCGCAGTTGGGTTTCTTTAACCAGGAAAAAATAGGCATCAACCCCGTTCCTAACCCCGATGATGGAACTGTAGATATTCAGTATACCGTTGAAGAAAAATCTTCCGATCAGTTGGAACTTTCTGCAGGCTGGGGCGGCGGTATCGGCTTAACGGGTACGCTGGGCGTTTCCTTCAACAATTTCTCAATACGCAATATCTGGAATAAAAAAGCCTGGGATCCTTTACCAACAGGCGATGGCCAGAAACTGAGCTTACGCGTTCAGTCGAATGGTAAAGCTTATCAATCTTACAATTTCTCTTTTACAGAACCCTGGCTGGGCGGTAAAAAAAGAAACTCCTTAACAGTCAGCGTTTATAAGAGCATATTCCGCACAGGCGGTATTGATGGCAGCGGAAGATATTTCTTCAGCGATACCAACCGGTTAAAGAACTTTGGCGCCACCATCTCACTGGGCAAACAATTGAAATGGCCGGATGATTATTTCACGCTCGTGTATTCTTTGAACTTTACCCAGTATAAGCTTATCAATTATCCCCTTTTCGTATCTAGCTTCGACTCAGGCGTATCGAACAACGTCAATATAAAATTTGCGATCAGCAGAAGTTCTGCGGGACCGAACCCTATCTTCCCAACATCGGGCTCTACCTTCCTGCTTAGCGCGCAGTTCACGCCGCCTTACTCACTCTTTAAGAAGAATACCACTAATATAGACAGCTATAAACTACCCGAATTTCATAAATGGCGATTTAATGCCGAATGGTTTATCCCTATCGGAAAAGCAATGGGCGCTGATAAAAGCCGCCAGTTTGTGCTGAAAGCAGCTGCCAAGTATGGTTTTATGGGACGATACAACAGCAAACTCGACTTCTCTCCCTTCGAGCGATTCCAGTTGGGCGATGCTGGTCTGGCCAATGGAAATTATATTCTCGGATATGATATCATAGCCCACCGAGGTTATCCCGTATATGAAAACTCTGATCCTAAAGTGAATCCCGACCAACAGAATGCCAGCAGGTTTTTCACTATTTTTAATAAGTACCAACTGGAATTAAGGTTTCCGTTCACCACCAACCCAAGCAGCACCATTTACGGTATGGCCTGGTTTGAAGCGGCAAACGGATGGTACGATTACAAAACATACAATCCATTCAGGTTGCGCAGGAGCGCCGGTCTTGGAGCCCGTTTCTTCCTGCCCATGTTTGGTTTACTCGGCTTCGATTATGGCGTAGGCTTCGACCGGTTGAAACCAGGGGCAAAGATCAAGGATGCTTCCCGGTTCACCTTTATGCTTGGATATGAACCTGAATAATCGGCCTGCGGAACAGTATTTCTATGATAAGTCCTTAACTTCCCATGGTAAATAATTATTCAACATTTTATTTGTCTGCCGTAGCGGTGGCTGGCAATAAAAATAACCGATGATGAAAAAGATACTGATCATTAGCTTTCTTGCCTTAAGCTTTGCAATGGGTGCATCGGCGCAACGTTATGCTATCGTTGATACAAAATATATCCTCGACAAGATTCCCGATTATAAGGATGCCCAGAAACAGCTCGACCAGTTCAGTGAACTGTGGCAGAGGGAGATTGATCAGAAACAATCGGATCTTGATAAAATGTACAAGAATTTCGAAGCCGAACAAGTACTGTTAAGCGATGAATTGAAGAAAAAAAGAGAGGACGAGCTTTTCATCAGGGAAAAGCAATTGCGCGACCTCCAGCGTCAACGCTTTGGTTTTGAAGGAGATCTTTTTAAAAAACGCCAGGAACTCGTGAAACCCGTACAGGATAAAGTTTACGCGGCTATTCAGAAAATTGCCGTAAACCGTCAGTATGATTTTATTTTGGATAAAAGTGAAGGAATTACAGTTATCTTTGCCGACCCAAAATTGGATCGTAGTGAAGATGTTTTGAAAGAACTTGGTGTTAAATAAATCTAAAAAAGATTTGCTGAAACAACTTTGCTCAACTATTTTTCAACTAATAAATGAACATTACCATGCGAAAACCTCTGGTTTTGCATGTTCCTAAACCAAAAAAAATACAAATGAAAAAATTTTTAACGGCGGCATTTTTCGCATTGTTCCTTATGGCTGCTGGCCAGGTAAATGCTCAATCGAAGATCGGTTTTATCAGCACAGAAGAACTGATCAGTATCATGCCTGAAACACAGAAAGCTGACTCCAACCTGCAACAGTACAGGGGAGCGCTTATCCAGAATGCACAGGACAAACAAAGCGCCCTGGAAGGATCTATCGAAAAATTTAATAAGGATTCCGCTACTATGAGCAGTTCTGTTAAAGATGTAAAAAGATCTGAATTACAGAAAATGCTCCAGGATCTGCAGTCTGAAGATCAAAGGATCCAGCAGCAGTTACAGGCGAGACAGCAGGAACTGATCGGGCCCATCAATAAAAAGGCGTTCGATGCTATCCAGGCTGTTGCCAAAGAAAGCGGCTACACTTATGTTTTTGAAAAGAATGCCCTGTTGGTTGCTCCTCCCGCAGAAGATATCCTGCAACTGGTAGCCAAGAAATTAAATGTAAAAATCCCTGCCCAGAAAGGCGCTCCGGCAGCTCCTGCAAGACCAGCCCCGGCCGCTAAATAAATAATTGTTGATTGTATGTAAAAGCCGTTCCGTAGATCCGGAACGGCTTTTAATATGATAACCCCGCGCCATTCCCTCCGGAAGGTTAATTTTCTTTCTATAAACGCTGCAACCTGTAATTTTGCGCATGTCTTTACCAGGCCCTATAGGTATTTTCGATTCCGGCTATGGCGGTTTAACCGTTATGAAGGAGATCGTAAAAAAGCTTCCCGCATACGATTATGTATACCTCGGCGACAATGCCAGGGCTCCTTACGGCAACCGTTCTTACGAAACCGTTTACAGGTACACACTGGAATGCGTTCAATGGTTTTTTGAGCAGGGCTGCCCGCTGGTTATCCTCGCCTGTAATACCGCTTCCGCCAAAGCGCTAAGAACTATTCAGCAGCACGACCTGCCACTGCTAAACCCTTCAAACAGGGTTTTGGGCGTGATCAGGCCTACCACAGAGATCATTGGAAGTATTACCCGTTCGGGGTCGGTGGGCATACTGGCTACCACAGGAACCGTTCAGTCGCAATCGTATGAAATAGAGATCGCCAAGTTCTATCCCGGCCTGCGGGTTGTTCAGGAAGCCTGTCCTATGTGGGTTCCGCTTATCGAGAATAATGAACAGGATGGTCCGGGCGCTGATTATTTTATAAAACAGCACCTTAACCGCCTGCTGGCAAAAGGCGCCGATATTGATACCATTCTTCTGGCCTGCACGCATTATCCGTTGATGATGAATAAGATGGTCGATCATATCCCAAATGGCATCCGCATTATTTCCCAGGGAGAAATTGTAGCAAACAGCCTTCATACTTACCTGGAAAAACATCCTGAAATGGAGCGCCGTAGCAGGCGGCATGGCCAGCGGGAATTTTATACCACCGACTCGCAGGAAGATTTTAATTACCATGCGGCGGTCTTTTTTGGAGAAGCTGTCCGGTCCAAACACCTGTCGCTCTGATAGATTATAGCTTAAACATCGGCTTCGCCAGAATTTTAGTGACAAAACACCTAAAAGATGTTGGAAAAAGACCTTATTTGCCCTACCTTCGCCGACCTTTCACACAAGTTCAAAAAAGATAGATCATGAAACGTACATTTCAACCACACAGACGCCGCCGTAAAACCGTTCACGGTTTTCGTAAACGTATGGAATCTGCTAATGGACGCGCTGTATTGGCAGCACGTCGCAGAAAAGGCCGCAAGAAGCTGTCTGTTTCTGATGAAAGCAAACTGAAATAATCCCGCCCTCTCAAAAGCCGGAATTAAATAAGCTTTATATAAATTACTTAGCCTCTGCACCGGGGCTAATTTTGTTTATGTAAATTGATAGTAAAATATTTATCAAGACCCCCTTCACGCTCGGAAAAAATGAACGCTTAAAAAGCCGCAAGCTGATTGAACTGTTGTTCAAAGAGGGAAAGAGCTTTGCTATTTTCCCTGTAAGGGTATATCAACTCGAAACCGAAGAACTCAGCGTTTCCCTGCAGGCAGGATTTACCGCCAGCAGCAGGAGTTTTAAAAAAGCGGTAGACCGTAACCGGATAAAAAGAGTAATGCGCGAAGCGTACAGATTACAGAAACATCCACTCAATACTTTACTGGAACATAAAAATAAAAAACTTTGCCTCTTCTTTATTTACACAGGCCGTGAACTTCCCGATACGGCGGAAATAAAAGAGAAGATCAATCTTATTTTAAACCGCGTGATGAGCACACTTGATGAAGCGACTCCTTCAAATAGCTAGTTTTCCTTTTATAGCCCTGATCAGGTTATATCAATGGTTATTGTCGCCATTGCTGGGACCATCATGCCGATTCACGCCTACCTGCTCTAACTATGCCCTGGAAGCATTTAAAAGGTATGGACCATTCAAGGGCCTGTGGCTCACCGCAAGGCGGATCAGCCGCTGCCATCCCTGGGGAGGCCATGGAAACGATCCTGTGCCATAGTACCTCAAATTGTTTTTATCTTCGCTCCATGAGTAAAAAGTTATTCCTGCTCG
>JBDTVL010000001.1:0-27793 GCA_040007215.1 Flavitalea sp. | reverse complement strand
TGTCCTTCTGTATCTCGTAGCTCTGTTTGATCTTGGGGAAGTAGAGTATGCCGGTAAGGTTAAAGGGATAATCGACGTTGAGGTGAATCCAGAAAAGGGGAAGTTCGTTGTAAGGATAAAGTTCCTTATAAAAATCCTGGTAGTCCTGGGTGGTAAGTTCAGACGGCTTTTTGGTCCATGCGGGACTGGTATTATTAACCTGTTTTTCCTGGAAGGATACAGGAACGGGAAGGAATTTACAAAATTTTTCAAGGATAGACTGGATGCGGGATTCATCGAGGAATTCGGCGCTTTCTTCATTAACATGCAGCACGATCTCGGTTCCACGGTCTGCTTTATCGGTATCTTCCAGGGTATATTCGGGGCTTCCATCGCACTCCCAGCGAACAGCCTGCGCCTCTTCACGGAAGCTTTTGGTGATGATCTCTACTCTTTCACTAACCATAAAAGAGGAGTAGAATCCCAGCCCGAAATGGCCAATGATATTGGTTTCATTCTGGCCTTTATATTTTTTCAGGAACTCTTCTGCCCCTGAAAAAGCCACCTGGTTGATGTATTTATCCAGTTCTTCGCCAGTCATTCCGATACCCTTATCGGCAATGGTGATGGTTTTGTTTTCTTTATCCAGTTTGATATGGATGGTCAAATCGCCCAATTCGCCTTTGGCGTCGCCAATAGAGGAAAGGGTTTTCAGTTTCTGAGTAGCGTCTACGGCATTGCTGATCAGTTCGCGGAGAAATATCTCATGGTCGCTGTAAAGGAATTTCTTGATGATCGGGAAAATGTTCTCGGTCTGTACCCTGATGGTTCCTTTTTGCATGGTGTATGAATTTTTTATAGGGGGTTCAAAGAAAGCGCCATATGGCCTGGAAACCCCGAATCAGGTAAAAATGTCAGTTATTTAATTTATTTAACGTTTAGTCGCAATGATAGGGTAATCTGAGGTGAATCCCCTACCTTTGCTGCCCGTTTCAAAAAAATATTTTTTAACCTGCTGCGCTGAAAGGCGTAGCTAAAACAACAGGGTAATGCAGAATTACGAATTGATGGTGATTTTTACCCCTGTGCTCTCTGATGAGGACTATAAAGCCGCTCAGAAGAAATTTGCCTCCATGGTTACCGATGCCGGAGGAAGTATCTTAAACGAGAAGCCTTGGGGATTGAAATCACTGGCGTATCCTATAGCCAAGAAGACCACCGGTCTTTATTGGGTAATGGAATATATTACGCCATCCGACTTCAATGAGAAGCTGAAGATTCAGCTATTGCGTGACGACAATGTTATGCGTCACATGTTCACTGCACTCGATAAATACGCCGTCGTGTACAATGATAGAAAGAGAAGTGGCGTACATGCTGGAACTGAAAAAACGGAGGCTTAAACCATGGCAAAAGCAAATGAGATTAAGTACCTGACGGCTATCAAAGCTGATAAGCCCAGGAAAAAGTATTGCCGGTTCAAGAAGATGGGCATTAAGTACATCGACTACAAAGACGCCGAGTTCCTCAAGAAATTTCTAAACGACCAGGGCAAATTGCTGCCGCGCCGCATTACCGGTAACTCACTGAAGTACCAGCGTAAAGTGTCGCAGGCGGTTAAGAAAGCCCGTCAAATGGCACTACTGCCATATGTAACTGACCTTTTAAAATAGAAGCGCCATGGAAATAATATTAATACAAGATGTTGATAACCTCGGCGCTGCTAACGAACTCGTTAAGGTGCGCAATGGTTATGCCCGTAATTTCCTAATCCCACAGAAACTGGCTAAGGAAGCAAGCCTTTCCAACAGGAAAGAACTTGAGGAAAAAATGAAGCAATTCCGTAAAAAGGAAGAAAAAATGCTTGCTGAACTTAACCTGGTTATCGGAAAACTGAGCGAAGCGCCTTTAAAGATCGGCGCCAAGACAGGCACCAGCGGAAAGATATTCGGAAGTGTAACCCCGCTGCAGATCAGCAGGGCTATCCGGGAGCAGAAAGGTTATGAGATCGACCGTAAAAAGATACATATTGCCGACGAGGTAAAAGAAGTAGGAAGCTATAAAGCCACTATCGAATTCGGAAATGGAAAAAGTACCGAAGTAGAGTTTGAAGTTATCGGAGAATAATAGTGCTTTTGGCTGAAGTAACAGGGGAGAAATTTTATTTTACAAATAAAATTATTTCTTATCTTCATATAGATTACTGTAGTTTGTTCTTTTGTTCTGAAGCGTCTTACCTCTTTCCGGTTTCACTCAGTCCATTGTAATAACTACTGTTAAAATCGGATTTTCAGAACAATGAACATTTATGTAGGAAACCTCTCCTGGCAAATGACCGATGAGGATTTGAGAACTCTTTTCGAACAGTACGGTTCAGTAACATCTGCAAAGATCGTTAAGGACAAAGTAAGCGGCCGCAGCAAGGGCTTCGGTTTTGTTGAAATGCCTGACGATACTGAAGCGCAGAATTCTTTAAGCAGCCTGTACGATTCAGAAGTTCTTGGACGTAAGATCATCGTTAATGAAGCTCAGCCTAAGCCCCAGAATGGCGGCTCCGGCGGCGGCGGATTTAAGAAAAGGAGCTTTGGAGGCGGCGGCGGCGGCGGTAATAGCGGCGGCGGCGGCGGAGGTTACAAAAAAGGCGGCTTCAACAGAGGCGGCTCCGGCGGCGGCTACAACAGGGATTATTAATCATATTTTATATATCTCTTTGTTTCCAAAATCCTTTCACCCAGTGAAAGGATTTTTTTTGTTTTAATAGAGCAGCTGTAGCGCCGAAGGCTTAATCTAAGGCCTGCTGACAAATTTACATCCCTCTTCTTCACCGTAATAGTCCTATCCCCTTCAAATTTTCTACCCCTGTTTGATTTCCGGCTTTTTAATAGTAAATTAATAGCAAATCAATTATCCTATACCTTAAAAGACGTACCTTTTTATGCTGGCGCAATAGCGCTTTGTGGAAAAATAATCTTTAATTAGGCCGGGAAATTTATGACTCGCTATGCAGAGGCACGGCTTTTGCCAAAAGGGGTATGCTGAAGGTGAACCTGATTAATTTCGGCGGGGCATTGGTTGGCTGAACATTATAAATTTCTCCCGGAAAAACCTGGTAATATGTTATGCTTACCGTGATCATCCCAGTTCTGAACGAGTCGCTGACTATTGGAAATGTTGTCAGGTTTTGCTTCCGCAATGCCATGGTAAGCCAGGTTATCGTGGTAGACGATCAATCGGAAGATGACACCCCCGCAGTGGCCGCCAAAGCCGGCGCTACAGTCATCCCCAGTAAAATCCGCGGCAAAGGCATTTCCATGAAAGATGGCATCCGGCATGCCACAAATGATATACTTCTTTTCCTTGATGGAGATATAGACCCTTACCCTGAAGAAACGATTTCCCGGCTGGCTGCTCCGCTGATTGCCCAGGAAGCCGACTTCGTTAAAGGCGCTTTTGCGCGCAATGCAGGCCGCGTAACCGAACTGGTAGCCAAACCCCTGCTCAACATATTATATCCAGGCCTGGCGAAATTCAGCCAGCCCCTGAGCGGTATGATCGCCGGCAGAAAAAGCTACTTTTCCAAAATCAAGTTTTTTAATGACTACGGCGTAGATATCGGTATACTAATAGACATGTACCTCATGAAAGCCAGGATAGCCGAAATAAACATCGGCTATATTGAAAATAAAAGCAAACCCTGGGAAGCTCTTGGAAAAATGAGCAAGGAAGTATCCTCCGCGATCATCTCCAAGGCCCATGATCAGCATCCCGATACGGTAAGCGAAGAAGAGATCCATTCTCTCGAAACCATTAACCGGGAAATGAATAAGGTATTAAGAGAAAACCTGGCCATATACCATAAGCTGCTCATTTTTGACATGGACGATACCCTGTTAAAAGGAAGGTTTATAGATGAATGCGCCAAAGCATTCGGATTCTATCCCAAACTGGAAGATTTCCGGGCGGCTGAAAAAGATCCCATCATTCTTACTAAACGTATAGGGCTTTTGTTGAAAGGACGCACAATGGACGAACTGCTGCATGTGGCCAGCGAAATGAGCCTTATTGAGGACGTGAAAGAAGTGATCCAGGAACTGAAAGAAAAAGATTACCGCGTGGGCATTATCAGCAACAGCTATACACTCATCACCAACTATATCAAACAACAGATAGGCGCCGATTTTTCCCTGGCTAACCAGCTCGAGTTCTTTAACGGAAAAGCAACTGGTGAAGTGAACCTGCCTTACTATTTTTTCGGATCGCCCGAAAGCATCTGCGGTCATTCTTACTGCAAAACAAATGCACTACAGCATGCCTGTGAAAAATACAGCGTGCAACTGAAAAACTGTATCGTGGTCGGCGACAGCCGCGATGACCGGTGTATGGTGGGGCATGCCGGCAAAGGAGTGGCCTTCCGTACCAAAGACGAAATACTGGAAACTGTAGCGTTTAAAAATATCAGAGAAGAAAGTTTTAAACCTTTATTAAGTCTAGCATAGATATTATCCTATTCTAAAAACAAAAACAATGGTTATGCCAGAAACATTCTACAACATCATGGTTCCAGTCGACTTCACCGCAAAAACAAAATGGGCGGTAGCCAAAGCGATTGAGCTGGCCAACAACTTTCAGTGCAATATCCACCTGGTGCATGTGGTATCTAAACCACTGGCGCCATTCATCCCGGTGGATCTTTCCCGGGCGCTTGCTTTCGATATCACCTCCGACCTGGAAAATGCCCGTAAAAAGCTTGAACAGCTAAAGGACGACTACCGGGCTCATCTATGCGAAGGCAGCAGTATCGAGATCAGCCTGCTACATGGACTTAAAAGCGCACAACTGACAAAATACATTACTCAATTTCACATAGATCTTGTCGTTATAGGATTACCTAAATTCAATCTTATTTACCGCGTACTGTCATCGCTTTCTCTCAGCGCGCTGGCGCGTAAAACAAATGTACCTACGCTTGCAGTTCGATCCTCGGGGCTTGTTAGCCATTTTAAGAAGATCGTTTTGCCCATCAACAACAATATACCTTTTCATCGCATAAAGCTCGCCACCATGCTCGCCAGGTCGTTTAAATCGACTGTATACCTGGTATCGCTCCGCAAAAATGTAACGGCGGAAAATAATATAGTTAACAAAGCGCTTGAAGTAGTACAGAGCATTTCCACTATTCCGGTTCAATGTTTTTTACTGGAAGGAAAAAATCTGGCAAAAAGCACGCTGGAATTTTCAAAACGTATTAATGCCGATCTGATCATGGCCAACCAGTTGAAAGAATTTAATATGCCGGGGTCATGGAACAGGCTTACCAGGAAGATACTTTCTTACGGTTCAAATATACCGGTCATTACCGTGGAAAAGCAGGAACAGGTTTCGCTGTAAAGTAATAATAATCTGCATTTCGGCATATCAAAAACGCTTATTCCTTTATACTCAGGGCATAAGCGTTTTTGCATTATTACCTGTAATAAATTTCATAATTGCAAGCCGCTTAGATTAAATTTATTTATAGCTAATCATAAACTCTTAGCAGCCAATTCTTTTCAAATTTATTATCCACTCCGCACACAAAAATAGAATATTCTGCGTTTCTAGATTGTACGTCCGGCGCCTGCTAAATCAGAAACCGGAATCATCTCGACCATCTGAAAACTAAAAATCTATTATCCATGAAACAGGATTTACACTCTTCTGTATGGAAGTGTTGTGCGGTAACTCTTCTGGGCCTCTCATTCATTTTCTCCTCACGGGGACAGGCTGTTGAAACCACATCTTTCTTTGAAGCCGGCATCACGCTGGGCCCTTCTAACTTCCTTGGCGACCTTGGAGGTAATGCGGGAAAAGGAACCACTTTCTTAAAAGACAACAATATTCAGATGACCAAACTCACATTTGGCGCATTTGTTTCCTATCATCCTAATGAATGGCTTGGCGCACGTCTTGCTATTAACAAAGGAATGCTTGAAGGAGATGATGCTATCATTAAAGGTAAGGGAGGTCTTGAAGAAGCAAGAAAAATACGCAACTCCAACTTTCGTTCTAAATTCACCGAAGTGCTGGTAATGGCTGAAATCTATCCAACAGTATTGCTGGAATACGAACCTTCAGACATATTCAGAAAGATAAGGCCTTATGGCGTCATCGGATTCGGAGCCTTTCATTTTAATCCACAGGGAACAGATCCCAGCACAGGACAATGGGTAAATCTTCAGCCGCTGAGAACAGAAGGCCAGGGTTTTCCTGAATTCCCCGAAAGAAAAGAATATAAGCTAACGCAGATGAATATACCAATGGGTATAGGCATTAAATATTTCCTTAGCGAAAAGGTTAATATATCTTTCGAGATCGTACACCGTAAAACATTCACCGATTATATAGATGATGTAAGTACGAATTACATCGATCCATCATTGTTTTATGCGCATATGCCTGCACAACAGGCGCAGGTGGCCGAACGCCTTGCCAATAAAACAGGAACTGTATCATCAAGAACTTTTACTACAGGCGATGTCAGAGGAAACCAGAATAATAATGATTCTTATTATTCCGCAGGTTTCAAACTGGGATTCCGCCTGAGTCGCGACCGTTATAGTAATTCAACCAGTTGCCCGATCAGGTTCTAATGACTGACAGACTGACCCGTTTTTAATCCGTACCCTTGAAAACTAAATCCGCCTTAGGGATCATGAAAAGAAAGCTATGCTCTGAAAATGTTGCAACGCATATACTGGCCGCTATACTGGCTTGTATGACGCTGCTCTTCATTACGCCTTCTTACGGAAGATGCGCTATACAAAAGCCGCTTCCGGAAATGAACGGCGATTCCATTTTCATTCAAAAACAAATTACCAGTAAAAAGCATAAGATCTCGTTATACCCTAACGCTGATCAGCAAGTGCTTTTTTTTGGCGTGAACGGAGCAGAAGGAAAAGTTTATCAGTTATTTTTATTCGACGTAGATGGAAGATTGGTAAAACAATCCGAGATCAGGAACAAACAAACAACGCTGATCAGGAACATTGAAAAAGGAACTTATCTTTTTGATGTGTTCAGCGACGATGAACGTATTGAAAACGGACAGATCATCGTAAAATAATTGAACACAAGCTCTTTTAAATATTTTAAACCAGTAAGCAGCGGGGAAATTCTTAAAATCTAATATCCGGTTGAGTCAAAAACCTGATCCGTTCCCTATTCTCTAAGTACCCTGATAACAACGATTTTTTTAATCACTCCCTGCGCTTGCTTATTGGGATTTACTACAAACTTCTGGTTGATTCCAGTATCCTCAGTGGCCGGCGATGAATAATTGCCGGCCATTGTTTTTAGCGCCCAGCCATTATTTCAGAAATACTTCAGCAGCTTCTTTCCAGTCATTTAAACGCCGGTAACCGGTAACGCTCAGGTTATGCGCCGAACTGAACAAATATTTCTTTCCCTGGAAAAATTCAAAATTACGTACCAGGTCGTCAATCATGTGATCGCCCTGGATAATACGCTTATCCCCGCATAACGTCAACTGCCTCCAGGTGAGAAATGGAAAATGCTCATACAGCCAGTCGGCCTTATCTTTTAAAGAATTTGGAAATTCCATCGCGGCAGAAACAATGAACACTTCATATTGCTGGTTCAATTCACGGATCACCTCTACGCTATCCTTCATCACCGGCAGGTTACGAAAAAAACCAATCGAGAATAACCGTTCCCTGATCAGTTTATGATGCTGTTCGGGAAAGCCTTTTAGCCAGGAGCCCGCCAGCATCTTTTCCCTGTCAATAACCCCATTATATTCGTTCGTATACCATTGAATCATTCCGCCCATGGTATCGCAGATCACTTCATCCATGTCGATGATTATCCTTTCTTTATTCATAATAGCTCCGCTTTTAAAAACCTGGCCGTATGACTTTCCGGCGCCTGTTCCATATCTTCCGGAACTCCTTCAAACAATATTCTTCCTCCTCCATCGCCACCTTCGGGGCCCAGGTCGATAATATGGTCCGCCACTTTAATCACATCCAGATTATGTTCGATGACCAGCACCGTATTGCCTCTGTCCACCAGCTTATTCAATACATTCAGTAAATGAATGATATCCAGGAAATGTAATCCTGTGGTAGGCTCGTCGAGAATATAAAAGGTTTTACCGGTGTCTTTTTTTCCCAGTTCGGTGGACAGCTTTACGCGCTGCGCTTCTCCGCCGCTTAAGGTCACGGCTGATTGTCCTAAGGTGATATAGCCCAGTCCAACTTCCTGCAGCACTTTTATCTTACGAAAGATAAATGGCACTGCCGAAAAAAAATCGACCGCTTCATCAACTGTCATATTTAATACATCGCTGATCGATTTTCCCTTGTAGCGGATCTCGAGCGTTTCGCGGTTATATCTTTTGCCGTTGCATTTTTCACAATTCACATATACATCGGGAAGGAAGTTCATCTCAATTACCCGCATACCGCCGCCTTCGCAAACTTCACACCGGCCACTTTTCACGTTGAAGGAAAAACGTCCCGGCGTATATCCCCTGATCTTGGCTTCAGGAACCATAGCAAACAGCGTTCTTATATCGGTAAAAAAACCGCAATAGGTAGCCGGATTACTTCTCGGCGTTCTTCCTATGGGCGACTGGTCCATCTCTATTACCTTATCGATGAATTCAAGTCCTTTTATCGATTTGTATTCCAGAGGAGTTGTCCTTGAATTATAGGCATGCGCGCTTAAGATCGGATACAGGGTTTCATTGATCAGCGTAGATTTTCCGCTTCCGCTAACGCCTGTTACCACGATCAGTTTACCCAGTGGAAATTTAACCTGCAGCGAGTGAAGATTATTACCATTGGCCCCTTTTAACTCCAGCGCTTTTCCGTTCCCCTTTCTTCTTTCCTTTGGAACCGCGATCATTTTTTCGCCAAACAAAAACCTGGAAGTTTCCGATTGTGAAGCATAGATGGTTTTAGGATCGCCCTGGGCAACGATCTCTCCGCCATGTTTTCCTGCGCGGGGACCAATATCTATCAGGTAATCGGCAGCCAGCATAATATCTTTATCATGTTCCACTACCAGTACGCTATTGCCAATATTGCGAAGATGTTTCAGCGCATCAATGAGCCTTTGGTTATCTCTTGAATGAAGCCCGATGCTGGGTTCATCCAGTATATAAGTGATGCCCTGCAACTGTGAACCTATCTGGGTGGCAAGCCTGATACGCTGCGACTCGCCGCCGCTAAGGGTTCTTGCCGACCTGTTCAGGGAAAGATAATTCAGTCCAACATCCAGCAGGAACTGCAGTCTTTCACGTATCTCCTTCAGCACATCTTTGGCAATGATTTGCCGCTTATCGGTTAACCGTTGCTCCAGTCCTTCGAGCCACACCATCATTTTGTCGAGGTTCATGCCGCTTAATTCAGAAATATTTCTTCCATCTACTTTAAACCACAGACTTTCTTTCCTGAGCCTGGCGCCCTTGCATTCAGGGCAGGTTTTGAGTTCCATGAATTGTTCCACCCATTCGCGCACCGCTTCGCTGGTACCGCCTGCAAACCATCGATTCAATTGAGGAACGATACCCTCGTATTCTTCCAGGTAACCCTGAACATTTGCCTGTACATCCTTAAATTCTACTTCGTTATCGCCGGCGCCATTTTCATTTCCATAAAGTAAAAGGTTCATGGCTTTTTCCGGAAGATCCTTCACCGCCTTATTAAGATCTATTCTATGTTTCTTAGCCAGTTGCTGTACCTGCCTGAATACAAAAGCTTCTCTCGCTTCTCCCAAAGGCGCAAAAGCGCCTTCATTAATACTCAGCTCACGATCTGGTATAACCGCATTTAAATCTATCTGGTAAATATCTCCAAGCCCTTTACACACAGGGCAGGCTCCGTAGGGTGAATTAAAAGAGAAAGAATTGGGAGAAGGTTCTTCATAACTGATTCCGGTATCCTCGCACATCAGTTCCTTACTGTACTGCGTCACCTTATCGGGATCAATAACCGACAGGAACATCAGGTCCTTACCGGTTTGCAAAGTTTTCTGCACGCTCTGGCTCAGCCTTACTTTCATTTCATCCTTTACCGGCAGCCGGTCAATCACTACTTCTATATCATGGATCTTATAACGGTCCACCTGCATTTTGGCTACCAGGTCTTTCACTTCTCCGTCTATCCTTACTTTCAGGTATCCTTTTTTCCGTACATCTTCAAAAAGCTCGCGGTAATGACCTTTACGGCCTCTCACCAGCGGCGCCAGCAAGGTGATATTCTTTCCTTTAAACTTCTGAAATATATTCTGAACAATTTCTTCCTCGCTGAACTTCACCATTTTCTTACCGGTGTTGTAACTATACGCTTCGCCTATGCGCGCATATAATAAACGCAGGAAATCGTATACTTCAGTGATCGTTCCCACAGTAGAACGCGGGTTCCGGTTGGTCGTTTTCTGTTCAATAGAAATAACCGGCGACAGACCTGTGATCTTGTCTACGTCGGGCCTTTCCATATCGCCAATAAACTGACGCGCATAAGCCGAGAAACTTTCCATATACCTGCGCTGACCTTCATTGTAGATCGTATCGAAAGCCAGCGATGATTTTCCGCTGCCGCTGACGCCGGTAAAAACGACCAGCTTATTTTTTGGAATACGGATATCAATATTCTTCAGGTTATGTTCCCTTGCGCCAAATACTTCTATATATTCCTGAACCGGATCAGCGGGCATTGCGCTTTTTTCTGAAACCTTTACTCCGGCCACTTTATGTGAAGCTGCCTTTTCCTTTGATTTTGCCATAATAAATTGAAGAACATCAAATTTACGAACAAACAGAGGTTTAGAACACGTGAATTTGTTATACCATAGACAATATTTTGAAATATTTAAAGGCCGCTCTATATTTGCATCAGTTCTTAAACATCTCTTATCAAGAAAGGCTGAGGGAAATGGCCCTGCGAAGCCTTGACAACCTGTTCTGTTCATTCAGAATAAGGTGCCAACTCCATCCCAATGGATTAATTGGGATAGATAAGTCAGATCAAAGCCTTATACTCCAAACGTTTGCATTCTGCATCCGTCAAAATAGTAAAGCTCTTCTGACTATCAGAAGAGCTTTTTTGTTGTTAGCCGGAAAGCTACCGCGCATACAATAGAACAGATTCTTCCGATAATTTTTTCTTGAAAGGTTGTTAACAGTCAAATTATTTATTCATCGTTTCACCGCTTTAAACAAATGCCGATAAATTTCAAATCATGAAAGAGACACTTACCTATAAGAATATAGACAGGAATATTTTAAAAGCCATTCCAAATCCTACGCAGCAGGCGTATGAAATCAAAACAAAGATTCCTGAATTCACCTTCCTGGGCGTGAAGGAGCAACCTGATTTTGCAGTTATTTACCTGGTATTTTATCCCAAAGACAAAATCATAGAGCTGAAATCATTAAAGCAGTACATTTTCCAGCTCAGGAATATCGTAGTGTCGTATGAGAGGCTTATCAATATTATTTATGATGATATCGCTGCGATTTACGCGCCCGAAAGATTAAGACTTGTCATGATCTGCAACCCCCGTGGAGGTATCAGTTCAAAGCTGACCATTGATTCTGACTGGAAGGCCAGAGGCGGGAAAGAGGCCTTCAATGACTGGCAACTTATTGAAGATGAATGGGAAGTCAGGATGTAAAAATATTAAGGGTCAGTGATTTGGTAAAATTCAGCTAACATTAAAGTATTTTATGAAAATAGTTATAAAGTCCACTACATTTGCATGCATAAAAATGAACGCCAGAACAACAAATATTAAAGCTATAACGCCTGCCGCATTCGGCCAGGCGTTGTGCTGTATTTGTTGTATGCCGAAAGGCATACTTTAACATTCTCCTCAGACAACGGCATTACCGTACAATACGTATTGACTTCAAACTTTATTTTTCTTCAAATAATTAATTATTAAAACCAGGTATTATGAGCAACTTCCGCTTTGAAACGCTACAATTGCATGCCGGCCAACAGATCGACCCCACTACCAAATCAAGGGCTGTGCCTATTTATCAAACCACTTCTTATGGTTTTGACAACGCCGAACAAGCCGCCAATTTATTTGGTCTTAAGGAATTCGGAAATATTTACACCCGCATCATGAACCCTACTACCGATGTATTTGAGCAGCGTATTGCCGCTCTTGAAGGTGGTGTTGCCGCCCTGGCAACAGCATCGGGTCAGGCAGCCCAGTTCCTTGCCCTGAACAATATACTGCAGGCGGGAGATAATTTTGTAAGTACATCCTTCCTGTATGGAGGAACCTATAACCAGTTTAAAGTAGCCTTTAAACGCTTAGGCGTTGAGGTTAGGTTTGCCGATGGCGACGATATAGAAAGTTTCGCGAAGCAAATTGATAAAAAAACCAAAGCCATTTATATTGAAACTATCGGCAACCCACGGTTGAACATTCCCGATTTTAAAAAATTTGGCGACCTCGCAAAAAAATATGATCTGCCGCTGATCGTGGACAACACTTTCGGGGCCGGCGGATATTTATTCCGACCTCTGGAATGGGGCGCGAATATTGTTGTTGAATCAGCCACCAAATGGATCGGCGGACATGGAACTACAATAGGAGGCGTTATCGTAGATGGAGGCAATTACAATTGGGGCAATGGCAAGTTCCCGCAGTTCACCGAGCCCTCTGAAGGTTATCATGGATTGAAATTCTGGGATGTGTTTGGAGAAGGCAATCCTTTGGGACTACCCAATATCGCTTTCATCATCCGGGCCAGAGTGGAAGGTCTGCGTGATTTTGGCTCCTCACAATCGCCCTTTAATTCCTTCCTGCTGATACAGGGTCTTGAAACATTGTCGCTGCGTGTTGAGCGCCATGTTCAAAATGCACTGACTCTGGCAACCTGGCTGGAAAGTCATCCGCAGGTTGAATTTGTCGACTATCCAGGTTTGAAATCGAGCCGGTATAATGCGCTTGCTTCAAAATACCTGGTTAATGGATTTGGCGGCGTATTGAATTTTGGTATTAAAGGAGGAAAAGCCAATGCTTCTAAATTCATCGACTCGCTTAAACTGGCCAGTCATTTAGCGAATGTAGGCGATGCTAAAACGCTGGCCATTCATCCCGCTTCCACCACTCATGAACAGCTTAGCGAAACCGAACAGAAAGCTGCGGGCGTTGTTCCCAATTCCGTTCGTATCAGCGTAGGCACAGAACATATTGAAGATATAAAAGCAGATTTCACACAGGCATTTGAGAAAGTATTTGCTAAAGAACCAGTAGCCTGATATGCCAAAGATTTTTGAACACCATCATCCCTTCACGCTCGAATCCGGCCATATTTTGCCAGGGTATCATATTGGCTACACTACCTATGGCCGCCTGAATGAAAAAGGCGACAATACAGTATGGATCTTTCATGCGCTCACCGCCAACAGCGATGCCGCAGAATGGTGGCCCGGCCTCGTGGGTGAAGGGAAATTATTTGATCCTTCTGCCTGGTTTATTATTTGCGTTAACATGCCCGGGAGCTGTTATGGAAGTATTGGTCCTTTGGAAATCAATCCGAAAACCGATCAGCCCTATTACCATAGCTTCCCGTTCTTTACCACCCGCGATATGATCCGCGCTTATCATCCTTTGAAAGAACTGATGGGCATAAGAAAAATTCATATAGGCATAGGAGGTTCTATGGGCGGACAACAATTGCTGGAATGGGCCATCACAGAGCCTGATCTGTTCAGTTATATTTTTCCGATCGCTACCAATGCACTTCATTCGCCATGGGGAAGAGCCTTTAATGCTTCTCAACGATTATGTATTGAAGCCGATCCGGGCTGGAAAGAAAATAAGGAAAGCGCAGGCATTGAGGGAATGAAAGTGGCCCGGAGCATTGCGCTGATCTCTTACCGGAGTTATGAAACCTACCAGTCGGGGCAATCCGAAACGGATGATCATAAATTAGAAAATTTTAACAGTGAATCTTATCAGCGTTACCAAGGTGAAAAACTGGCCAGGCGATTTAATGCTTTCAGTTATTATGCGCTAAGTAAATCGATGGATGCCCATAATGTGGGCAGAGGAAGAAACGGAGTGATCAACGCACTTGGATCCATCAAGGCGAAAACACTAGCCATAGGCATAACAACCGACCTGCTTTTTCCTGCTCACGAACAGCAGTTTATAGCGGAGAATATACCTGGGGCTGCCTTTAAGCCGATCAACTCTCCTTATGGACATGATGGATTTTTACTGGAATTTGAACAGATCAGTCATCATATCCTTAATTTTATAGAAAGGGATTCCTTTAACGCAAAAAAAAGAGAAACCGCACATTAATTATGGATACGCACAAACAATTGACCATTGGTTTATTCGGATTCGGTGTTGTAGGCGAAGGATTATATAAGGTACTGCACCAAACCGCATCCCTGAATGCTACTATAAAAAAGATATGCATCAAAAATCCGGGGAAGCAGAGAAATGCGCCAGACGCCTTATTCACTACCGAAAAAGATGATCTGCTGATGGATGAGGACATCAATGTTATCGTAGAAGTGATTGACGATTCTGAAGCCGCATTCCATATTGTGTCAACCGCATTAAGGAATGGCAAATCGGTCGTGAGCGCCAATAAAAAGATGATCGCGGAACATTTATCCGAATTACTGGAGCTGCAGCAAACCACCGGAGAACCTTTTTTATATGAAGCCGCAGCCTGCGCTTCCATACCGGTTATCCGCAACCTGGAAGAATATTACGATAACGATCTTCTTCATTCCATGAAAGCTATCGTTAATGGCTCTACGAATTTCATCCTCACCAAGATGTTTGAAGAAAAGCTCGACTTCAAACAGGCGCTTATACTGGCGCAGCAATTAGGCTTCGCAGAAAGCAACCCCAAACTGGATGTAGAAGGTTTTGACGCAGTCAACAAATGGACATTTCTGCTTACCCATGCTTATGGCATTCTCGACAACCCGGGCAACATCGTATTTACAGGTATTCAGAATATACAATCGGGCGATGCATTAGTTGCCAAGGAAAAAAACTATCAGATCAAATTAGTTGCGCAGGCGCAGAAACTGCTAAATGGAAAAGTAGCGGCTTTCGTATTGCCGCAATTTGTAAAGCAGGATGATCCTCTGGCGTTTGTTAGAAATGAATATAACGGAGTAGTGATAGAAAGCGGTTTTTCCGATAAACAATTCTTCTATGGAAAAGGCGCCGGAAGTTTTCCTACCGCCTCCGCAGTGCTCAGCGATATCTCTGCTTTACGTTACCAGTACCGCTATGAGTATAAAAAACTTTACCACCACAAACCGCATGAGCTTACGCATGATTTTTATGTAAAAGCCTACCTGAGTTTTGACGATCTTAAATATATTCCAAAAGAACGTTTTGAATGGATCGAGGAATGGCATGCCATGGAAGACAGGAAATACCTGGTAGGCGTCCTGCACTTTAGGGAGCTGCTTAATAAAACATGGTGGAGAGAAAATAACGTTTCCCTTATACTAATGCCCGAGCCTGTTATAGAAGATGTCGAACTCAGAAAGCTGAAGAAAAAAAGTCTTGAACTGGCCGGCATCATCTAGCAGTAATCAATAAACGCCTGGAGTCTGATTTAATAAAAATGCATTCCGGCATTCAATGAAACCATAAGCCTGCGTTACCATAAAGAATAAAGTATTCCTCTACTTACTCAACAGGTATTCCTTCAGTTCCTCAAATTTCTTATTTATTTTAAGGCTCTTCTTTTCCTTATGCATGATCTCTTTGATCGATGATGGCATAGGCGCTGTTTGGTTGATCACCGGCTCTACTACATCATAGAACTTAATAGGATGTGCAGTTTCCAGGAAAATACTTTTCCCTGCCTGCGAAGGATTTTCAACAAGATATTTCTTAAGGGCGGCATAGGCCACCGCTCCATGAGGATCGGGCAGGTAATTAAACTGGGTATATACGTTCCTGATAGTTTGCCTGGTTTCATCGTCGGTAATACTGTAGCTGCTGATCAGGGCGCGGAGGTCGCCATACTTATGATCGAATAGTTCCAGCATCCTGATAAAATTACTGGGGTCGCCAACATCCATAGCATTGGATATTGTTGATTTTGCCGGCTGGGGCTGGTAGTTACCATGGAGAAAATATTCAGGAACCACATCATTGGCATTACAGGCGGCAATAAAATGATCAACGGGCAGGCCTGAACGATAAGCTACAAGGCCTGCGCAAATATTGCCAAAATTACCGCTGGGCACTGAAATAACCGGCTTGATCTGCTGCTGGTTTCCCTGGTCGCGCATTAGTTGTTGCCAGGCAAAGAAATAATAAAACTGTTGTGGGAGCCATCGCGCCACATTAATGGAATTGGCTGAAGTAAGAAATAAACGGGCATTGAGATCGGAGTCGGTAAAAGCCTCCTTCACCATTTTCTGACAATCATCAAATGATCCGTCAACTTCCAGCGCATGAATATTTCTTCCCAGGGTAGTGAGTTGTTTTTCCTGAACGGAGCTAACCTTCCCTGAAGGGTATAAAATCACAACATCAATGCCTTCAACGCCATAGAATCCGTTGGCGACGGCGCCGCCGGTATCGCCGGAAGTGGCTACCAGCACTATTATACGATCAGTCCTTTCCTTTGAAAAATAACCCAGGCAACGGCTCATAAATCTTGCGCCAACATCTTTGAAAGCAAGCGTGGGACCATGAAAAAGTTCCAGAGAAAAGATATTCCCTTCCACATTTACCAGGGGGAAATCAAAATTGACTGTTTCAGCAACGATACGCTGCAATTCATTTTCAGGAATAGTGTCACCCACATAAGGTGCGATCACCTGCATCGCTATCTCGTGTCTGGCAAGCGTATTGATATTGGTAAAAAAAGAAGGCGGTAGTTTAGGGATGCGCTCAGGAAAATATAAACCCTTATCAGGGGCTTGTCCTCTTATCGTGGCTTCTTTAAAATCGACTACCGGCGATTGTTTATTGGTGCTGTAATATTTCATGTACCCTGACTCCTTTATCGCAGATTTTTGTTACGTAAGTTTTGAATTCAATACCCAGTCGGCTGTAAATGTCTTTCATCACTGTTTCCACATTGCGGGCTGTGCGCTCTTCAATACTAAGCATGAATACAGAAGGTCCTGATCCGGAAATACCGCCCCCCAGCGCGCCGGCTTCAATACATCCCGATTTCAATTCTTTAAAACCGGGTATCAGTATGCTTCTTACCGGCTCTATGATCACATCTTCGAGAGAACGACCGATCAGTTCATAATCTTTTTGCAGGAACCCCGCTACCAATCCGGCAATATTACCCCATTGTCTGATGGCATCTTTCAAAGCCACCTGGTTGCGCAGGATCTGCCGCGCATCGGAGGTTTTCACTTCTATCTGCGGATGCACCACTGTTACATATAATGGGGGGAAAGATAATTTTATAATATCAAGCGGTAATATAGACCGAACAAGAGTTACTCCTCCATAGAGACAGGGAGCTATATTATCGGCATGTTTAACGCCCGAGGCCAGCTTTTCACCGACCATCGCAAAACGCACCAGGTCTTCTTTGGAAAAATAATTATCGATCAATGCATTAGCCCCAGCAACGGCGCCGGCCGAACTGGCAGCGCTGGAACCCAGGCCGCTGCCAGGTTTGATCAGCTTATTCACAGTTAACACAAAACCAACCTCCTCTTTCATTTCCTTTACCAGGGCCATCAGCGCTACTCCGGCCACATTCTTTTCCGGGGCAACCGGCAGTCCGTATTGGTCTTCGTGATGGATAATAATACCAGGCTCTTTAGTCAAACTTATCGTCATTTCATCTGCCGGATCGGCAAGCGCCATACCCAGCACATCAAAACCGCATACGAGATTAGCTACTGATGCCGGGGCTAAAATGCTTACTGTTTTCATCCATTTATTTTTTATAACCCGCCATTATACCGGTCCTTTTTCTTTTTATTTTCTTCGTTCAGCCAGGAACGCGATATTCGTTTATCTATAAACGTGAGGCCCTGATAATATCGGCAAATACGCCGGATGCCGTTACTTCCGCTCCTGCTCCCGCTCCTTTTATTACAAGGGGCTGATCATTATACCTGTCGGTGTAAAACAACACTACGTTATCCTTGCCATAGAGATGATAAAAATCGTGTTGCGGATCGATCTGCTGCAAACCTACCGCCGCTTTACCATTTTCATAAATGGCCACGAATTTCAGCTTTGTTCCAGCATCTGCCGCTTTTTTATACAACTTTTTAAAATGCGCTTCTTCTTTAGCCATTTCCTTATAAAAATTCTCCACATCGCCGGTCATGCACGATGCAGGCATGAAGGTTTCATTGGAAATATCAGCCATCTCGATCTGTTCGCCGGCTTCCCGGGCCAGGATCATGATCTTGCGCATTACATCTGTTCCGCTGAGGTCGAGCCTTGGATCAGGTTCGGTATAGCCTTCTTCCTGCGCCTGCCTCACCACTTCTGCAAAACTTGTTTTACCGTCGTAATTGTTGAATACAAAGTTCAGCGTTCCGCTTAATACGGCCTGGATCTTATTCACCTTGTCGCCGCTGCGTAAAAGATCGTTCAGGGTACCTATAACCGGTAGCCCTGCGCCCACATTTGTTTCAAACAAAAAAGACACATTATACTCTCTCGACAGTTCTTTAAGACTCTTGTAATATTGATAGGATGAAGAGCAGGCTACTTTATTGCAGGCCACAATAGATACGCTTTTCGACAACAATTTATCGTAGGAAGCAGCCACTTCTGCATTGGCGGTAACATCTGCAAAAAGAGAATTGCGGAGGTTGCGCGAGGGAACGATCTTCAGGAATTCCTGCAGGTTCATAGCGCTGCCCTTTTCGAGGTCCTCTTTCCAGGTCAGCAGATTAATACCATCATCGTTGAACAGCATTTTCTTGCTGTTGGCCATCCCTACCACCCTTACCTGTAAGCGCAGTTGATCTTCCAGGTATTTTTTCTGCTGCAGCAACTGTCCGATCAGGCGGCTACCCACATTACCTACTCCCGTAATGAATAGATTGACCTGCTTAAAGGTTGTTTCAAAAAACTCTTCGTGTAATACATTCACGGCCTTTTTAACGTCCGACTGGTAAATGACCGCAGAGATATTTCTTTCGGAAGAACCCTGGGCAATAGCCCTTACATTAATGCCATTCCTGCCCAGCGCGCCAAACATCTTACCGCTGATACCCGGATGATTTTTCATATTATCGCCCACCAGAGCCACTACGGAAAGACGCGTTTCCACAATCAGCGGATCTACCTGGCCGGCCGTTATTTCCTGGCTGAAAGCCTTATCGACAGATTCCCTGGCTCTTTCCGCTTCAGCTTCATCAACGCCAACGCAGATAGAATGCTCGGAAGAACCCTGGGTGATCATGATCACATTGATCTTATCATTGGCAAGCGCTTCAAACAATCGCTTGGAGAAGCCGGGAATACCTACCATGCCGCCGCCTTCCAGGCCGAGAAGCGCAATTTTATTAATACTGGAAATACCGCGGATGATATTTCCGTTTCTTGATACGGTATTATCTATTAGCGTGCCTTCATCGGAAGGCGCGAAAGTATTTTTCACCCAGACAGGGATATTCTTTTTCAGTACGGGCTGTATAGTGGGCGGGTAGATCACTTTGGCGCCAAAATGAGAAAGCTCCATAGCTTCCTGGTAAGAAATATGCGGAATTACTCTTGCATTTATAACATGGCTGGGGTCGGCTGTCATGATACCCGATACATCGGTCCATATTTCCAGCGAACCGGCTTCCAGCGCCGCCGCTACAATCGCTGCCGTATAATCAGAACCGCCGCGTCCCAGCGTTGTGATTGCATTACCGGGACCGGAAGAGATAAAACCCGGAAGCACAAAAAGGTTCTGGGAGGAGCCGTTAAAAAAATCGCTGATCTGGCGATTGCTGATGTCAAAATCAACTTTTGCATTCCCGAAATGACCATCGGTCCGGATCAGCTCACGCGAATCCTTCCATTCATTCTCAATGCCATCGGCAACAAATTTTGCCGATATAATGCGGGAGGATAACAATTCGCCAAAACTTACCACCCTGTCTTTAGTGCGGGGCGACAGTTCGCGCAACAGGAAGATGCCATTGCAGATATCTTCTATTTCATTGCATTGCTTCTTTACAGCGCTCAGTACGCTGCTCTGGCGCGATACCGGGATGAGCTGCTGAACAGCCGTCAGATGCCTGTTTTCTATAATGGAAAGATGTTCCTTGTACGATTCGTCGCCATCGGCGGCAAGCGTGGCGCTGGCGATCAGTTTATCTGTAACGCCGCCAAATGCTGAAACCACCAGAATTGTTCTGTCCTTTTCCGCCGCCTTTTTTACTATACTGATTACTTTATTGATATTCTCTGCATTGGCGACAGAAGTGCCGCCAAACTTTAAAACCTGCATATTTCTTGAATTGAGTATAACGATTATTTACCTGTTTGATAATGTCAGCCTAGGCCCAATGATTATATGTAAATAACTCAACCCTTAACGGGTTGTTGAAGACGTAATAATAATACCGCCATTAGCCTTAGAAGCTACGGGAGAAGAAAAAATAATATGGTTGACCAGGTATATCATTTTTAAGAAGGAGCTAAGATATGTAAAAGACGCTAAATAAACGCATCCCTTTCTCATTTTCGGCAAAAATGAATTATTTTCAAGCCCTGTTTGAGCATGCCTATTGGATATTTTTAGCCACTTTATTTAATCAATGAACTAATGGATCACCAGTCTAGTAAAGGTTTACATCAATTTAAGAATGCGGTTGGCTTAAAGTACCAGTTGTACAACAGCCTGTTTACCTCTCTCCCTTTTCACCGGATCGAAAAAACAGGCATCCTGTTATCGCTGTTATTGAACAATTGTGAGGAAGGTTATAAAAAGAAACAAAGCCCCGACCAGATCATCCAGGAATTTTTTCAAAAACATACTTCCTATATCAATGAGTCGGACAAACTGGACCTGTTATTCCGCTTTATACAGTTTATTGAAAGGCAGGTAGTGCTGTTTGACGCCCTGGAAGACGCTGCGTTTCGCGATATCAATGATATGAGCGGCGTAGGTTCGCTGAAACAGCTCGAACTGGAAGTGATCCAGCAGTCAAAGCAGGATGAACTCTATGAAAAACTACACAATTTTGCCATTAGACTGGTATTAACGGCGCACCCTACCCAATTTTACCCCGGCGCTGTGCTTGGCATCATCAATGACCTTTCCAGGGCCCTGCAGGAAAACAATGCAGGCAAGATTAATACCTACCTGCAGCAGTTGGGAAAAACGCCTTTCCTGAACAAGGAAAAACCAACCCCTTACGATGAAGCAATGAGCCTTTGCTGGTACCTTGAAAATGTTTTTTATTCCGCCGCAGGCAAGATCATCTCTTTTATCAAAAGCCAGTTTCCACAAGCGCTTACACAGGACAACCCCATTATCAATATGGGTTTCTGGCCCGGAGGCGACAGGGATGGCAATCCAAATGTTACCGTAGACACCACCCTTAAAGTAGCTGATGCCTTACGCGGAGGCATTATCAAATGTTATTACCTGGATGTACGTCGACTGAAAAGACGACTCACTTTCAAAGGCGTGGATACCATACTGGCCGACCTTGAAAAACAACTCTACAATAACATCTTTATTCCTGGTCAGCGAACGGCGCTGACCAGGGAAAGCATACTGGATTCGCTGCTCAGGATAAGAGATATTCTCACCTACCAGCACAATGGTCTTTTTCAACACCTCGTCGATAACCTGATCAGTAAAGTACATGTATTCGGACTGCATTTTGCTTCGTTGGATATCAGGCAGGAAAGTACGGTGCACAGTAAAGCGCTGGAAGCTATTTCCATGAAAGAAGCGGCGCTACCCAATGATTATGCTTCGCTCGACGCCGAAAAAAAGATGGAACTACTGACGCATGTACAGGACGATATCCCGCATGAAGGTTATGAAG
This sequence comes from Flavitalea sp., assembly GCA_040007215.1. Classification (GTDB taxonomy): domain Bacteria; phylum Bacteroidota; class Bacteroidia; order Chitinophagales; family Chitinophagaceae; genus Flavitalea. The sequence continues at coordinate 5,807 of JBDTVL010000001.1, read as the reverse complement.
ACAGCATGATCAGCGACACGATCCAATCGATCAAGGCTATACAGAATATACAGCAGTATAACGGCCCTGAAGGATGTAACCGTTATATCATCAGCCAGTGCAACAGCGCGCTAAATGTGCTGGAAGTATTCGGGCTGTTCCTGCTTTGCGGATGGAAGAAGAATGAGATCAATATTGATATTATTCCTCTTTTTGAAACGGTGGAAGATCTGCGCAATGCAGGCGGCATTATGAAACAACTGTATGCCAATAAAGAATATATGCGGCACCTTAAATACCGCAAAACACGGCAGACCATTATGCTTGGCTTCTCCGACGGAACCAAAGATGGAGGCTATTTCATGGCCAACTGGAGTATATATAAGGCAAAAGAAGAACTTACCCAATTATCCAGGGAGTTTAAGGTAGATGTTGTTTTCTTTGACGGAAGAGGCGGGCCCCCGGCCCGTGGCGGAGGCAAAACACATAAGTTCTATGCATCGATGGGAAAAAATATTTCGAATGAAGAGATACAACTGACGATACAGGGACAAACCGTAAGCTCTAATTTCGGCACCATCGATTCGGCTCAATTCAATATTGAACAACTGATCAATGCCGGGATATCGAATGCATTGTTCTCCAAAAAATCGGTAACCCTGGAAAAAGATGAAGAAACTTTACTGGAAGAACTGGCGGAAGAAAGTTTTACCTCCTATATAGAACTCAAAAATCATCCTGATTTTGTCGATTACCTGGCGCATGTGAGTCCCCTGAGGTTTTATGGCGAGACCAATATCGGCAGCCGCCCTTCCAAACGCGGCAGTTCGGCAAAGTTTTCTTTAAAAGATCTTCGCGCTATCCCCTATGTGGGCGCGTGGAGCCAGCTAAAACAAAACGTGACCGGCTATTATGGCGTTGGCACTGCGCTGCAGCGCCTGGAAAAGACAGGTAAATGGGCGGCGGTAAAACATCTTTACCAGCGTTCCATGTTCTTCAAAACGCTTATGGATAACTGTGAAATGGCAATGAAAAAATGTTTCTTTCCATTAACGGAATACCTGTCGCGCCATCCGAGATATGGCGGACTATACAATATGATCTACCAGGAATATGAACTGACGGAGCGGTATTTATGCCTGCTATCGGGGAAGACTGAACTGATGGCCGATTACCCTGTTGAACAGATCTCTATCAATATGAGGGAGAAGATCGTACTTCCGCTTACTACCATTCAGCAATATGCGCTTTCAAAGATCAGGGATATTGAAGAACAGAAAACCGCTAACGGACTTAAGGAAACCTACGAGAAGCTGGTGATCAGGAGCTCCTTCGGCATCATCAACGCAGGAAGGAATTCAGTATAATATTTCAAAAAAAGAAAGCGCCTTTTGAGCGCTCCCTTTTTTTGAATATTCACGAACATAGTTTATGCAGGAAGTTTTGGCTTTATAGCATAGTTAGCAAAGTATTCGTTGCAGTGATTGGTTAGAATTTGTATACAGCGGCCACGAGGAATGTACCTGTGCTTTTTGTGCCTGCGCCGGTATCTTTTACAAATATTTCCTTGCTTCCGCTATCTACCCTTAATTCAGGAATGATGACCAGCGGACCCACCCTGAAATTGGCCGAGAGCGTAGTGGCAAAAATATTACCGTCAAATCCAAGAATATCTTTCTTGTCATTAATATATTCACCTCTCAGCGTTAAGCCAAAACCTGGAACAGGATCAACGTTAAGATAAAGGGCCGATCCCCACCAGGCAGCTCCATCTCCATATTCAGAACCAGCGCTGCGCGACTTTCTCGTCTGAACAGTACCGTTATACCCGATGCTGAACTTATCGGTGATAGTTCCGGTGACCACAGCATCAAACTGGTGCAGTTTATTATCGTTATCGGTTTTACCTCCTACGTAATTAATGAAGATCTTTACTTTATCGCTGGCGGCAAGGCTGTATTGGGCCAGCATCATTTTCTGGGTGAAATTAGCCGATTTGAAATCGGTAGGGTTGGCAACGCCAAGCATGAAGCCGCTTTTACCAAAAGTGAAGTCAGCCTTAAAACCGGTATGCAGGAATGGACCATAAGAGAACATGTAGCTCATACTGTAATTACGGTTAAGCTGAGGATCCACCAATTCATAACCAACATGCGTGCCCCAGCTACCAGCCGAAAACTTTACATGTTCTGAAGGAGCATAACTGATATAAGCCTGCTTTACAGCCAGCAACGAGCCTTCGCCTTCATCGGCATAAGAAAATTCCTGCGCGCGCTTACCAAAACCGAGATCAGCCACCACGCTTACTTTTCCAATAGAATGTTCGAATTTAACCGAAGCCATACCCAGTTCGAAAGAATTCTGCGAGTTGGTAAAACTGGTGTAATTATTAGTAGCTCCTTTAACGCCTACGTTTTTCGCATTCGCAAAATTGAACCTGTAATATGCGTCTACCGATCCGGAAAACATAGGCGGTTTTGGAGCGGGATCTTCTGCCGCGACAACTGTGGAATCCTGGGCATACGCCCCGGCAAAGCATACCAGGGCCATGCCTGTTGCAAAAAATTTTTGAAACATTGCTATAGTTTTTAAGTGTTAAAAAAGAAAGGGTACGGCCGTTGAACCTGTATCAGAAGTTCATCAACCGGCTGTACCTTTTCTGTGCATTAAATTGGAGAGGGAATCAAATACGTATCAGGTATTTAGTTAATTAAGGGAAAGATTCATTTGGTCTTCGTGAACGACAACTAGAAGTTAACTACTTCAGCGCCTTTTTCTACATCAGACTCTTTAAGTCTTCCGTTAATTCCTGATCCAGGAGTAACCAGCAGCGTACCCTGAAGGTATTTTTCATCATGCTGCGTTGAATCAAGTCCCAGTTCTTCTTCTTCAGAAGTAACGCGAAGCGGTAACATGAAATTAATGAATTTAAAGATCAGCCACGATACGCTGAAAGCGTAAACCGCAACGATAGTCATTGCTTTCAACTGTATAAGAAAGAAAGGGAAATTACCGTAGAACCATCCCTGAGGACCGTCTTTGATACCATGAACCATTTGGTTGGCAAATACGCCAGTGAGCAGCATACCAACCATACCGCCAATACCATGGCAAGGGAATACATCCAGCGTATCATCGAGAGATGATTTCTGTTTCAGGCTAACTGCGAAATTAGACACCAGGGCTCCAACAACGCCTATAATAATACTCTGTGGAATACCAACAAAACCTGCAGCGGGAGTAATGGCTACTAGTCCTACGACAGCGCCAATACAGAATCCGAGTACAGAAGGTTTTTTACCTTTTACCACGTCAAAGAACATCCAGGCCAGACCTGCTGCGGCTGCGGCAGTATTGGTTGTTCCGAATGCATTAACGGCAAGAGGAGTAGCGCCTACTGCAGAACCTGCGTTGAAACCAAACCAGCCGAACCAAAGCAAACCGGTTCCGATCAGTACATAAGGTACATTGGCTGGCGGTATTTCTCTTTTTTCAATATGCGATTTTCTTCTTTTCAGGACCAGGGCTCCGGCAAGAGCGGCGCAACCTGCAGAGATGTGCACTACCGTGCCTCCTGCAAAATCCCATGCGCCCATTTTAGCGAGGAATCCTTCCGGATGCCATGACCAATGCGCCAGAGGAGCATAGACCAGCAAACTGAATAAAGCGATGAAAAGGATGTAAGAAGTAAAACGTATACGTTCTGCTACAGCTCCTACTACCAGTCCTGGGGTAATGATCGCAAACATCAGCTGGAATAAGGAAAACAGGGTTAACGGAATGGTGTTTGCGAGTGGCCAGGCGGCTCCCGATTTAACCCCCTGGTAGAACAGATAGGTGGTAGGGTTACCAATCAGTCCGTGCCATGATTCGCCAAAGCAAAGACTGAAACCTACGGTGATCCATAGTACGCCAACAACGCCGGCAGCTACCACGCTTTTGATCATGGTAGAAATAACGTTTTTGCGGTGAACCATACCGCCATAAAAGAATGCAAGTCCGGGCGTCATTAAAAATACCAAAGCGGTAGATACCAGTACCCAGGCCATGTCGGAAGAACTGTACTGAGGGTCTGCAGGACCGGGAACGTAGTCCGCCTCAGGTTTCACGAACATTGCCAGGAGGGCAACAATTACCAGCACCGTGAATGGCGCAATTTGTTTGAAGGTCAATTTACTCATACCGTTTCGATTTTAGTTGTTAATATTCAAAAAAACAATAATGTGATATTGTTTTCTAAAAATAGTTAATTTCCATTAACAATAATTTTACATAGTCGTATATTATTATATCTAATATTATATAAAGAATGAGAGTTTTTTGAAATTTATTATAATTAACCATAATGGTAACGTCAATCATTAGAAGGTCTTTACTAAAAGTCCTGTTTATTTAGAAAATTCTTGAAAATAAACGCTCTCTCAATTATTTTAATTTTTTAAACTCATTATCCACAAGTCTCTTTTGTTTCGCAAAAACACCCAAAAAGGTTAAAAACTGGTTACCACGCACAAAAAAAGAGGAAGCTTCGAAAGCCTCCTCTTTTACGAATATTATATAATACCGACCACTCAGAGCGTGAGCATCAGACTATTGTCTTTGGTTTCTAATATAGATGAGCCCACTAAAAACTCATCTACCTTTCTGGCGCATTCCCTTCCTTCACTGATCGCCCATACCACCAATGATTGCCCTCGGCGCATATCGCCAGCGGCAAATACTTTGGGAATACTGGTTTGGTAAGATTTTTCAGAAGCGCGCACATTTCCTCTTTCATCCAGTTCAACAGACAGGTCGCCAATCAGCCCATGATGCTGGGGATGAATAAAACCCATCGCCAGCAGCGCCAGCTCGCAGGGAATTTCGCGCTCGCTTCCTGGCCTTTCCGTAAACTGGGCAGGCTTGCCTGGTTCAGAACTTTTCCATTCCAGGTCTACCACTTTAAGGGATTTCAGGTTTCCTCTTTCATCGCCGACAAACGCCTTGGTGGCTACTGCCCACTGACGTTCGCAGCCTTCATCATGCGAGCTAGATGTTTTCAGCACCATCGGAAAGGTTGGCCAGGGCATCAACGCCGTTCTGGACTCGGGAGGTTTTGGCAATAATTCAAACTGCAACACCGAACTGGCGCCCTGCCGGTTAGAAGTGCCCACGCAATCGGAACCGGTATCGCCGCCGCCAATTACCACCACCTGTTTTCCGGCGGCCAGGATAGGATCCTGTTTGGTATTCGCCATCAGTCCACTCACTCTTTTATTCTGTTGCTTCAGGAAATCCATGGCATAATGAACGCCATTCAATTCTCTTCCGGCCACTTTAAGGTCGCGGGGAATGGTTGATCCACCGGTCAGTACAATAGCATGAAACTGTCTCTGCAGATCACTGACGCTGATGTTAACGCCCACTTCCGCATTGCAGGTAAATATCACGCCTTCTTCTTCCAGTATAGCTATACGCCTGTCGATAACCCATTTTTCGAGTTTGAAATCGGGTATGCCATACCGTAATAAACCCCCGGGAGCATCGTCTCTTTCAAATACGGTAACTGAATGGCCGGCCTGGTTCAGTTGAGCGGCAGCCGCCATGCCCGCAGGCCCCGATCCCACTACCGCAATTTTTTTGCCTGTACGCAGGTTAGGCTTATGCGCTTTTACAAATCCTTTTTCGAATGCGATCTCGATAATATGCTTTTCAATTTCTTCTATTGCCACCGGGGGCTGATTGATACCCAGCACGCAACTGCTTTCACAGGGGGCTGGGCAGATACGCCCGGTGAACTCAGGGAAATTATTGGTAGAAGATAATATATCGTAAGCTTCCTTCCAGCT